>NZ_JBNNFM010000012.1:0-148190 GCF_050267765.1 Flavobacterium sp. NPDC079362
CAGAAGTTTTGTGTTCCCGCAGTTACCAAACTTGGTGTTCCAGGATCTGTTACTATTACGGCAACTTCCAGTCTCAATGCACTCTCACAAAGTGAAGTTGCATCTTTTATCGCCGCATAATAAGTACCACTTGTTAAAGCTGTTGTACTTGGAATCAATGTTCCGCCATTTAAAGCAGTATACCAAACGATATTAGATTCGTTTAACTGAATACTTGCAAAAGTTGGCGCAGTGGACTGACAGAAATTCTGTGTTCCCGCAGTTACTAAACTTGGCGTTCCCGGATCGTTAATATTCACTGTTATTGCTGAACGAACAGAACTCTCACAACCTAATAAATCTTGTATGGCTCCGTGATAAATTGTTCCATTTATCAAAGCTGTTGTTGGATCTAGTGCAGTTCCCCCTGTAGAGGCAAGATACCAAACTACATTGGCTTCATTTGCCTGAAGATCTGCAACCGTTGGTACATTTATCAAACAGAAATCCTGAGGATTATTGGTCGATGTAGGAGTTGGCGGATCATTAACCATTACAGTAGCAACCTGAAGCTCTCCATTTTTATTCGGACATGTCGTATCGCTTGTAACAGCAACATAATAAGAAATAGGGCTCATAGCTGTTGTTATACCAGAAGCTTTTAAAACTCCTGTAACACTATCAACGGTATAAGTTATGCCATTAATTACTCCACTAAAAACAGGCTGAGTTTTATTGGAATCTAAATACCAAAGAAAAATTGGGCTTGTCAAAGTACTTGTTGGCGTTAACGTTGCAGTTGTACCAAGGCAAATAGAAGCATTATTTACCGTAATGTCTGTTGTCAGAGAAGCTGGTAAAATGGTAAATGTTACTTGTTTTCTATCTGCTGGCAAAGTTTCACAAAATTCATTAGAACTAACTCCAACATAATAAGTATAAGTTCCAGGAGCTAATCCTGGTATTATTAATGTAGCAGTTGTTGCACCAGCCACTAATTGGCTTGTAGTTCCGTCAAATTTATACCATTGATACACTGGATTAGTTAGTGCAGGTAATCCATTTAAAACTGCATTCAATGTTACAGTACCATCTTCAGTACAAACAATAGTTCCATTATTTCCGTTTATTGTTACGTTTTCGATTGCAGCTGCAGGAGTAGTTGCTCTAACAACAACCGTAACTTCTCCTCTTTCTAAGGCTGCACAACCGTAACGAATTGGCTGAACATAATATTTATAAGTACCCGCTGCCAAAGTAGCAGGAATTGTATAGGTTTGACCACTTACTAGTAGATTCCCTCCAATTGGCGAATCATACCAGGCGTAATTTGCACAAGATTTTGGCGGAACCGTGAGCGTAATAGGTGCTCCCGGACAAACCGTAACCTTATTATCAGTATCTTCTCCAATAACTGTAGTATTAGTTACACGATCGATAGTATGAACTCTAAGCTGATCCAAAAGAGTAACAGCACCGCCCAAAGTAATTACCACTCTATCATATGGCTGTGTCTGAGGTGAAACAATTGTCATAGCCACAGTGTCTCCGGAAAGCAGTTTCAAAGTCAACAAACCTGTATTATTATCGCCTTGTATTGGTCCTCCAACAGCAATATTTCCTGAATAAAGCTGAATACTTAATCTTGAAAGTAAACCAACGGTTAAAAGAGTTCCGGGCTTAGAAATTGTAATTCGTAAACTATCTCCCACCATAGATGGTGTTCTAAAAGTTGCTGTTAACTCGGCAGCTGCAAGCACTCCTACGCCATTAAACAGGGTAGCATAAGTAGCAACATCTCCGTCAGCTACATTCCATGGATTTGAAACACCTACAGTAGCTGTTAATGCCCCAAGACCAATAGCTTTTTTTACACCAGAGAAAATATCTTCGATATCTCCCTGTCCACAGGCAATTTGCGTCACTTCTTTTTTATAGTAAGCATCATAAACATTAATGTTTTGTGCCACACTTACAACAGATCCTAACTGCACTCTGATACCATCATAATCCTGAACTCCAGCTGTATTCGAAGGAACAAATGTATATTCGAACGAATTCTCACCTGGCAATAAATCTAATAATGATCCTGATACTGATTGCAATGTTCCAATATCAATTGGGTTTCCAAGTCCGTCACGTTTAGTTCCAATTACTGAAATACTTGCTCCTACCGCAAGTAAACTATTTTGTAAACCTAGTTTGACTGTTACCGGAGTTCCTTTAGTAATAGTAGTTGGCCACTGTAGATTTTGCCATGTAGTACCAATACCTAAAACCCCTAAGCCAATACTTATTGTTGAATATGTTGCCGGATCTTTATCTACTGCCAAAAGCTCGTTTGTTACCGTTCCGGTAATAACTGTTCCTTTTAATTGAGAATCAGCATACACTCTTTCTAGTAACGTATCGCAAGAAGCAGGGTCCAGAACACTAATTGTTACTGTCTGACTAGTGGTACAAGTTCCATTTGCATTGGTGGCGACCACTGTATAAGTAAAAATACCAACAGTGTTAAGTGGCCCAATACTACTTGAAGGTACAAAATTCCCTTGTGGATCATACCAGGTTATTGTTCCGTTTGATGATGCATTTAAAGTAACTGTAGCTCCTTTTAATACCGCTATCGAACTGCTTACACCTGTTAATGTTGGTAATGGATTTACGGTTACTGCTACCAGAAATTTTACAGATGGACAATCAACACCAGTTGTTTGAGCCTGAATAGAATAATTACCACTTACAGTAATATTTGCCGCAGCGACATCTGTAATTGTATTATCTGCCGAATCAAAGAAAGTATAAGTTGTATTTCCAGATGTGTCAAAATTTGTAATAGCATCACTTAAATTAGCTTTAGCACAACTAGCCAAATTAGGCATAACACTTAAAGCTGAGCCTGCAGGATAATTAACGACTACTGCTTTTAATGTCCCATTTACATTTTCGCAAGTTCCTCCGTTTAGAACAGATACGTAGTAAGTATAAGGTGCAGTAGCATTAAGTCCGCTAACTGTAAGTGCTCCCGTTGTAGCATTTTTAGAGAAAGTAACTCCAGGCTGAGAAACCACCGTAGATCCCGTTATAATTTCTTGCGTTTTATTTTGATCTGTATAATATTTAAAAGTCGCTCCCGATAAAGCAGATGTTGGAGTCAATACAATTCCTCCTGCACAAGAAGCTGTTAGAGGACTTGTAATTGCAATATCCGCAGCTGTTGGGATGGGCAATACATTTACTGTTACAGCTTGACGGTTACTATTTAAACATGGTGTACCACCACGACTTGCTTCCAAATAAAATATAGTAGTAGCATTTAATGCAGCAGTCGGACTAACCGCAACTATAGTTCCTCCAGTTGGGGCATCGTACCAGGTAAAATTTTGTGTTCCTATAGCAGATGCTGACAGTGTCGCAGTTTGTCCAGCACAAATTGGAGATGATACTCCATTTATTGTAGCATCTGGATATCTGTAAGAAGCTTCATAAATATTTAAGCCTGCCGCTAGAGAAACTAATCCGCTTAATCGAATCTGAACACTTGTAAATGGACCTGCCGCTGCAAAACTCGCTCTAAAGCGGTTTCCTCCTAATATCTGAACATTTAAAAGCGAACTAATAGCAATTTGGTCACTATTAGGAACACCTAAATTAAAACTTTGCAAAGTAATATTCGAAAGGGCACTAATATTAAGAAGCCCCACAGGAATTCCTAATTCGACATCTATAATATCACCTGTCTGACCTACTGTAGGAAAACTTAACGTTTGTTGCATATAATCCCCTAGTAACCCAATAGGTACCGAAAGATTAGCAGCAGTTGTATTGTTTCCATCTACTGAGGCTTCATCTGTAGTTGAACCACATAATAAACATCCCGTTGTTCCTCCTTTTGAAGTTACTTGCGAATTCGCCAATAAACAAGAATTAATAGAATTACTTATAGTAACATTTATCACAGTTCTTGTGTTACTGACACAATCCGTAGCAGTACTTCTGGCAGCTATATAAAAACTTGTATTCGCTATTAAAACTGGAGATGGCGTATATGAATTTGTACCAGATGACAGTAAGGCTCCATTAGTTGGAGCATCATACCAATCGTAAACTACGCCAACCACAGGATTTGAAACCTGTAGAGTAACATTTTGTCCAGATTGAATCGTTATATTTGACGATACCGGAACAGGAGCCAAAGGTCTAGGATTAACATTGACATCCACTCGTGTACGAGTTGTACTCACGCAAGTTCCAATTACAGCTTCTACATAATAAGGAGTAGTAACAATAAGGTTTGGCGTTGTGTAAGAAGTTCCCGTAAACAATAATGTCCCGCCATTAGCTAGGTCATACCAATTATAAGTTGTTCCTGCAACTGGCGAATTTACCGTTATCGTTGTCGATTGTCCACTACATAAATTTAAAGGAGTTGGGACAACCGTTGTTGGAGCTACAGGATTATTAACTGTAACCAAAACAGGAGTCCTTTCACTATTCACACAACCATTACGAGTAACCTCTACATAATAAGTTGTATTAGCAGTCAATGCAGGAGTTGTGTACGCCGCTGTACTAACCAATAAATTTCCTCCGGTTAATGCATCATACCATTTGATACTTTCCCCCAAAGCAGCATCCGACGTTAATGTTGTTGTTTGTCCACTACAAATTGTAGTATTACCGGTTATTGTTCTTGGTTTAAATGTATACGAGGCTCCATAAATGTTAAGACTAGTTAGTAATGTAGCCAATCCTCCCAGCCTAATCTCTACACGATCAAAAGCAGATCCTGCTTTAAGACTCGCTTTAAAACGATTACCAGTTAACAATTGGATATTTAAAAGAGAACTATTTACCGCTATTCGGTCATTATTATAAGTAGCACCGTTATAAGTAGCTAATGAAATATAACTTAAGGCGCTTATATCTAAAAGTCCGGTTGGAATTTCTAAATCAACCGTAATAACATCTCCGGCTTGACCTGGATTGTTAAATTGTAGTGTTTGCTGAATCCAACCGTTTATCAAACCAGCCGGAAGACTAAGTCTTGCTGCTGTACCACTATTTCCATCAACTGAATTATTCGGAGCTGTTACAGAACAAAGCAAACAAATTCCGTATTGCGTAGTTTGCTGACTATTAGCATCCAAACATCCTCCTGGTGAACTAGTTGAAACAGTTACCGTCACAGGAACTCTTGTTGCGCTTACACATCCTCCTGCAAGATTAACTGATTCAACATAATAAGTTTTTGTGGCTGTTAAAATAGGAGTCGTAAAAGTAGTAGAATTAGCTAATAATTTGGTTCCTCCTAAATCGGAATCATACCAATCTAAACTGACACCAGCTTCAGCTGTAGAAGCATTTAAAGTTGCATTTTGCCCGGAAAGTATGGTTACACTTGGCGTTAATATCGTCGCAAGCCCCGGAACCGGAGTAGAAGTAACCGTTACCGCAGTACGAGCAGACTTACAGGCTCCAATGGAAGCTTCTACATAAAAAGTAGAAATACCTACAGGCACAGTTGGCGAATAACTATCTCCCTTTCCCGTATTTAATGCTACTCCACCAATCGGCACATTATACCAGGAATAATTTGTTCCTAATACCGGATTTATCACTGATAATGCCGTTACCTGTGTTGGTCCTGCTGAACAGATTGAAGTTCCTGCAGCATTTACTGCGGGTTTTATAGGGTTCAATACATTAATTACAACTGGTACCCGCGCATCACTTTCGCAACCAGGGCTTCGTGAAGTGCTTACATAATAAGTAGTAGAAGCTGTTAAAGCTGGTGTCGTATAATTACCACTGGTAGAAAGTGCAGTAGTAGATGTTGGTGAATCATACCAGGCTACAGTTGTACCAGGAGCGGCAGTAGCCGAAAGTGCTATAGATTGCCCTGTACATACAGATTGCGTATTTCCTCCCGTAATTGTAGGGCTAGCAAATTGTAAGCGTACATCGTATATTCTTAAATTTGTTAACAAGCTAAGAAATCCACCAGTTTGTATTCTAATTTGGTCAGCATCGGTCGTAAGTGTGTACTTAAAAACACCCCTTGTATTTCCTGCCAATAATGCTACATTTAACAGTGGATTATTTAATCCAACCACGGGACCTTCAGTTACTGCAACTGAATTTTTTGCCTGAATACTAATGTTAGACAGTAAATCAACACTTAAAGGCGAATTGGAACCATAATAAACAACTATTTGATCCCCGGGTTTTGCCATTTGACCAAGAGTTAATGTTTCTTGTGCAATACAATTACCTACAGCAACCGCATTTGTTAATGAAGCATAAGTATCTAAATTTCCGTCAAATGCATCATTTGGATTAAGAACACTTGTTCCAAGACACAACAGACCGCCACCGGCGCTATTTGTCTGTCCAGTAGGTTTACAAAACGTCTGTGCATAATTTATATTGCAAAACAGCAATAGAACTAATAAAGCCAACAATCTCTTCTTAACGATGAGATCATAAAAAGTAAAATTTTTTTTCATAATTTGGAAGATTAGAAAATGGACAATAAAATACCTGTTGCGATAAGCACGTATGCTTAGGCAATGTTAAAAAACGTTAATAATCAACTAGTTAAAATGAAATTTAAATTCGTAGTATACTAAGAATCTAAACTGCATTTAAATAAAAAAATCATGTCGTATTGCGTATACCGAAGTATACAAAAGAGCAGTTTTTATTCCTGTAGAATAAAAAATGTCCAGAAAAATTTTGGGAATATTGATCTGAATCAATCTTCCAGAAGGAGTGATTTGTTTTAGGTTTAATTTTCATAAAAGAAAATTTAAGTTGAGTAGAACTGGGGAAATTCTTAATATATAAGATGATTCAATATTTAAAGAAAGTTGATTAGGCGATCTGTAAATTTTGCTGCATTAGAATTAATTCTAAAAATTGAATCATTAATTTTTTTATCAGGAGAATTATTGGTTTAAAAAAAATTAAACACGAAAATCCTCTTTATTAACAAAACCGCCGATTGGATTTTGAAAATAAAAAACTGTTTAAACTATTAAATTGTTGAAAAGGGCTTGCATTTGCAAAAAAATCAAATTTGGAAATAAACTTAATTACTTTCAAACAGATAAAAAATAAAGCTATAAGAATAGGACTAATTAATGCAAACTTAATAAAGAAAGTAAATGTCAATTCCATAAGCAACTAATTTTAGGTTATTATTCAAATTTTTAAAATTTCAATAAACACAAATACTATTATTTAATTTTGAAAAAATTAATAACTACAATTAGATTGCTTTTTAATGTGTGTTTTTGGAAACTATAATCTTAATTCCGAAAGCACAAAACTTACTTTGTTTAACTTTCGTATTCTAAAATTAAAAAAAAGCAAAATATAAAACAAACGTAAAATTCCTATTTTTTTAATTTTAAAAGAAATTTAAATTCATAAAAACAGTTAAAACATCAGAAAAACCAACGTTTTTTAAGTAAAAACAACTATTATAAATGTTTAAAAAAAATAATTCGTTTTATGTTAAATATTAAAAAAGTAATATTAAGATTACATATACAGTATAACAAGGGACTAAAACACAGTTTAAAAAGCTAATTTGAAAAGCAAAACCTACATTTAAAATTCAAAAGTAATTTTCTTTACGTTATTCTAAAAAAAGGAGTGGAAATACGGGGTAAAAAAAACAAAAAAGTTTAAACGAAAGTTAAAAAAATAAAAAAAAGGCAAATAATTAACAATCAATTATTTGCCCTTTTTTGAAGAGATCAAGAATAAATTACGACTCAATAATAGTATTAATCTGAGTGAATAATTGTCCATCACTTAAGAATGCCCCTTGTTGAATCAATTCAAAAATTGATGCATTTCTATCCTCAGTAAATACTTTTTTACCTACTTTCATTTCTATATTTTCGGTGAACATATTATCGCTCAACCATTGCAGACCTTCCTTAGTTAAAAAATCAGTTTCAGGCACCACAGATTTTAAAACAATAGATTGTACATCTTTTTCAAAACATTTAAATAAGAAGATATGATTTTTAGAAAAATGCTCTAAAAATTCTGCTCTTGACAAAACACCTTCCCAAATCAGATCTGAGAAAACATCAAGTTCCTGTTCTGCCACTTCCGGCTTATTAATTTTAAGAGAATCCCACTCTGCTTTATCAATTGTCTGTGTAGCTAAAAAATTAGCGAATTCTGCGTGCAATTCATCAAACTGCTCTTTTGTTAATCTTGCGTATTTCATTTTCTTTTCAGGCTTTATGCCTTACGCTATAAGCTTTTAAGCAAGATGCTTTGCGCAAATAACTTTAAGTCTAATTAATTATTATTTCTTTTAAACAAAAAAATCCCGATTCGCATCGGGATTTTTATATAGTATATAAAACGATTACTTTTCAGCAACAATTTCGTATGGTAATTCAATGATTACATCTCTGTGTAAACGCACATTTGCAGTGTATTTACCAGTACGTTTAACGATACCGCTAGTGATGAATTTTCTATCGATTACTTGTCCACCTTTAGCTAAAGCTTCAGCGATATCAATATTCGTGATTGAACCGAATAATTTTTCTCCACCTGCTTTTGCAAAAAGTTTAATTTCAATCGCTTTCAAAGTTTCAGCTAATGCTTTTGCATCACCAACAACTTTAGCTTCTTTGTGAGCTCTTTGTTTTAGGTTTTCAGCCAATACTTTTTTAGCAGAAGGAGTTGCTAATGCAGCAAAACCCTGAGGGATTAAAAAGTTACGACCGTAACCAGCTTTTACAGATACTACATCATCTTTAAATCCTAGATTCTGTACGTCTTGTTTTAAAATAAGTTCCATGTTGTTGTCCTTTATTTGAGAAGTTAGGTTCCATCTTACCGGAAACCAACAACTTTGTTTTTAATATTATTTTAATAAATCCGCCACGTATGGCATTAAAGCTAAGTGACGAGCTCTTTTTACAGCTACAGAAACTTTTCTTTGGTATTTTAATGAAGTTCCAGTTAAACGACGAGGAAGAATTTTTCCTTGCTCATTAACGAATTTCAATAAGAAATCAGCATCTTTATAATCGATATATTTGATTCCTGATTTTTTGAAACGACAGTACTTTTTAGTTTTGTTAGTTTCAATGTTTAAAGGCGTTAAATATCTGATATCTCCGTCTTTTTTTCCTTTTGCAGATTGCTCTATTGTAGACATAATAATTAAGCTTTAGTAGATTTTAATTTGGCTCTTCTTCTTTCAGCCCATGAAATAGCATGCTTGTCTAAACTTACAGTTAAGAAACGCATAACTCTTTCGTCACGTCTAAATTCAGTTTCAAAAGCAATTAGAACTTCTCCAGCTACTTTGAATTCGAATAAGTGATAAAAACCACTTTTTTTGTTTTGGATTTCGTAAGCCATTTTTTTCAGACCCCAATCCTCTTTTGACACCATTTCAGCTCCTCTACTAGTAAGAAATTCTTCAAATTTCGTTACTGTTTCCTTCACCTGAACCTCAGATAAAACGGGATTTAAAATGAAAACAGTTTCATAATGATTCATAAATACAATATTTATTTGTTAAAATTGGGTGCAAAAGTAACCATTAAATTTATATATACAACACTTTTTTGCTTTTATTCGTTATAAAGTAAAAAATGCAGGCTGATTTTAGTTTTTTTTACAAAATTATAATACATTTACTACTGCTATCCTGAATTTATTCTAAATCTTAATGTTATGAAACTAAACTGTGTTGTTGTAGATGATAGTTCTATACAAAGGACAATTATTGCAAAATTAGTTAATAATCACCCAGGTTTGCACTTAATCGGGGATTTTTCTAATGCAATCGAAGCAAAAAGCTGTATTTCTCTAAATAATATCGACTTAATATTTCTAGATATCGAAATGCCCGTTATTAATGGTTTTGACTTCCTTGACGGCTTAAAATCTAAGCCGCAAATTATTTTTATTACTTCTAAAGCTGAATATGCTTTAAAAGCTTTTGACTATGATGCTACTGATTATCTTCAGAAGCCCATTGCCGTAGATCGCTTTAATGCTTCTGTAAAAAGAGCAATTGATATGCATTTACTCAAAAAGGATGTCAAAGAAGAAGAAGGCGAACATATCTTCATCAAAAGCAACCTTAAGAAACTTAAAATCTTTACAGCAAAGATAAAATGGATTGAGGCTTTTGGGGATTATGTAAGAGTAGTAACTGAAGACGACAGTAATTTGGTGCTTTCGACAATGAAATCTTTTGAAAATGATTTATCAAAAGACAAGTTCATACGTGTACATAAATCGTATATTATTAATATCGATAAAGTAGAACGCTTTAATAGTAAATTTGCCGAAATTGGCATTACAAAGATTCCACTTAGTCGAAACAAAAAAGAAGACTTAGTAAAAGCATTGTCAACGTCGTCATAATTTAATAAAAATCGACATTGGCAATTACCTTTATGGCTCTGTACTGAGCAACAGCCTCAAAACTATTCAACATTTTCTGAATAGTTTTTTTTGTTGCTCCCAAAGGCATATTCTGTGGAATCTTAATGAGTATAGTTCTGATATACTCATTCCTGATTCTGCTAATTGCAGGTTCTTCAGGGCCTAAAACCGGAATACCTAAATTCTGACTCAAAACCTGATACAACCACATCGAACCTTCTTTTAATTTATCGAATTCACGATGTTTCAAAGTAAGCTTTATAATCCTGAAATAAGGAGGATATTTATAAATCATACGATCGTATAATTGCTCCTTATACATACCCATATAATTATGGGTTGTAACCTGCTGAATCGTATTGTGATTTGGATTATAGGTTTGAATAACTACTTTTCCCTGCTTTTCAGATCTTCCTGCTCTTCCCGCTACTTGTGTCATCATTTGAAAACTACGTTCAAAAGCCCTGAAATCAGGATGATGCAGCATATTATCCGCATTCATGATCCCAACTAGACTTACATTATCAAAATCTAAACCTTTGGCAAGCATTTGTGTTCCTACCAGAATATCAATTTCACGATTTTTAAAAGAATCGATTATCTTCTCAAAACCAAATTTTCCGCGAGTAGTATCCTGATCCATCCTGCCAGTTTTGGCCTTAGGAAAAAGTGACATTAATTCTTGTTCGATTTGTTCAGTTCCAAATCCTTTAGTCGTTAAATCAATACTTGAGCAGCTATGACAATGCGTAGGCTTTGCAATAGAGTAACCACAATAATGACAACGCAACTGATTTTTATGCTTATGAAAAGTCAGGCTCACATCGCACTGCTGGCAATGAGGCACGTGACCACAAGTAAGACATTCAATTATAGGCGAATATCCTCGTCTGTTTTGAAATAAAATCACCTGTTCGCCCAAAGACAAAGCTTCAGTAATTTCTTCGATTAAAAGATCACTAAAATGTCCCGTCATTCTTTTTCTAAAATGCTTGTCTTTTAAATCAACTAAAAGAATTTCAGGCATTCGAACATTATTATAACGTTCTGCGAGAGTCACTAAACCGTATTTATCACTTTGCGTATTAAAATAAGTCTCAATACTAGGCGTTGCAGATCCCAAAAGCACTTTGGCATTATGAAAATTAGCCAGAACAATAGCAGCGTCCCTGGCATGATAACGCGGTGCAGGATCCGTTTGCTTAAAGGTTTGCTCATGTTCCTCATCAACAATCAATAAACCTAGATTATTAAACGGTAAAAACAAAGCTGACCTCGCCCCTATCACAATTTGAGCTTTAGCTGAATTTTCGAGTGTTTGTTTCCAAACCTCCACCCTTTCATTATTACTGTATTTAGAATGAAAAACAGCCACCTTATCTCCAAAATGAAGTCGCAAGCGCGAAACTAATTGTGTGGTAAGTGCAATCTCCGGCAACAAATACAAAACCTGTTTTCCGGTAACTAAATATTCTTCAATTAATTTGATATAAATCTCTGTTTTTCCGCTTGACGTGACACCGTGCAATAAACAAACTTCTTTCTCTAAAAAACTTTCCTTAATCGCTGTAAAAGCCGTTTCCTGCGGTTCACTTAATAACAATTGTTTTTCAGTTGCCTGCCCTTCAAACGAAACCCTGTCCTGCTGTAAAAGATATTCTTCAAAAATTTCCTTATCAATCAAAGCCTTCACAATAGCCGAAGATGAATTTGAAACCTCAACAAGTTTTTTTACCGTAATAGGTTTCTTTTCAGAAGCCATCAATTGGAAATAAGACAAAACAATTTCCTTTTGTTTATTGGCACTTTTCAAAACTTCCAGCAATTCTCCTAAGCCATTATCTGATTCGTATTTAGCATGTAATTTTACATACCGAACCAATTTTGGTTTGTAACTTTCTTTTATTTCCTCTTCTAAAACAATAATATCTTTGGCTATCATTTTTTGAAGAATCGGAAAAATATTTTTCTTATTTAATATCGAAATAATCTCCTGAACTTTTAAAGCACTTTGTTGCTGCAATGCTTCATAAACCAAAAATTCATCATCAGAAAGTTCGTTCTCATTTACTTCAACATCTGCTTTATAAGAAATAATGGTTTCACTTTCCAGCAATAATCCACCTGGAAAAGCGCCACGATATACATCGCCAATACCACACATATAATAGGTCGCCACCCAAAGCCAGTGTTTGATCTGGATCTCGGTCGCAATAGGTTTTTCGTCTAATATTTGATGAATTTCCTTGGCATCATATAAGCTTGGCTCATTTTCATGAATATCAATTACCAGCGCCGTATATATTTTACTTTTACCAAAAGGCACTGCAACTCTCATTCCTTTTTTAATGAAATGAAATTCAGCCTCAGTAATACGATAAGTAAAGGTTTTAGCTAAGGAAAGCGGTAGAACAACTTCGACAAAAAACATGTAAATATTTTATAAGATTGAGAAAACTATCTGAAAAGGGATCAAAAAGGAAAAATTTAAACTCTTTCAAACCAATTCTCCATTTGAATTCCGTTTAGAAGTTTAAAATCTTTACTATTATCAGTAACGAGAATTAATTGATTTTCGATTGCAGTAACACCTATTAAAAGGTCAAATTCGTCATTTATTGGTTTTCCAATTTTCCTAAGCCGTACTTTTTCGGTTGCGTATCTTTTAATCGAACCGAAAATTGGAATAATAGTTAAACCTTTAAAAAAACATCTACTGCTTTATTAGACTTTATTGGATCATCACTATTTTCGGCACCAAAACGAAGTTCTGCAACTGTAATTTCAGAAATGTAACAATTCTCCAGTCCAACTTCTTTTACTATTTTATCAAGATTCAATCTTCCTCTTAAAAAGAAAACACAAATGCTTGTATCAAGTAAATATCCCATTAAAATTTAATTTCAGTTTTTTTAAATTTTCTGTTGGATTTAATTTCAGAAATAATTTCTTCTGCAGATTTTTCAGAAGCAAATCCCCCAAAAGACTTATAAAAATTATTCTCTTTGGATTTAGTAACTTTTAAAGATTTTGTAAGCCTTTCGATAAGTTCGAGTTTATTCGAAAAACTTAGCCCTTCAAATAAATCTGAATAACTTTCAAGTATATTTTTATCAGTTATAGTCATTTTCAATCCAATTAAATTAATTTTCAAATATAAGCAAAATTAAGCTATTTTAAATAATACGCATTAAAGAAACCATTCTCAATAATCAATGGACAGCATTATATTTCTGAACCAATTTTAAAGTATGATTTAAAGAATTTAGATCTTTCCAATCATCATGACCGGTAATAATGTATTTAGGATTTTTAAATTTCGCTTGTACTTTTTTAATAGATTTCTCCCATTCTTTTACATCAGCATCACCTAAATAGCCTAAATCTGTTGCTTCTGTACTTTTAATAAAACAACCTCCATAAAGTACTTTTTCTTTATTAAACCAAACCACAATATTGTCTTGCGCATGGCCTTTACCTGGATAATAAACCTCAAATGCATATTGTCCAACCTTAAATAAGGTATCATTTGGAATCACAAATTCAGCTCTTTTTTCCTTATTTTTTTCAAGGATCTCATCGGTTAATTTTATAGTATAAGTTTTAATTCCTTTTTGTCTGTAAAAATCTAAACCACCTGCCCTGTCTTCGTGAGAATGTGTGGCAAAATGCATCACAACTTCTTTATGATGCCTTGCTTTTATACTGTCTAATAAGGGCTGAAATTGCGTTTTATCCCAAGGCGCATCAAACAATACTACGCCTTTGTTAGTAACGAGATACATTGCATTTGCAGCAATCAGGTTTCCCTTATACTCATGAAACGTTTTATAAACATAAAAGTCACCTGTAAGATGACTTATTTGTAATGGCGAATTCTTAGATTGCCCAAAACTATTATATAGTATGGTTAAGAATAAAATTATCGATGCTAATTTTCGCATTTTATTTTTATGAAATTAATTCTTCACTCTTGTCCAGTATTGCGTTCTTCCCATGATAGAGATTCCTACATAACCGCGAAGTTTAAGTTTATCAGCAGATTCAAGGGTAATATAACATTTGTATTTTTTACCATTTGTAGGATCAAAAATAGTTCCTCCGCTATATTCATCGCCGTCTTTTTTAAGTCCGTTGATTATATTTAAACCTAAGATTGGTTTGTTTTTATCTGCACCTTCACATTTTACACAAACATCTTTTTTATGATCGGCGCGAAGTATCTCTACTACTTTACCATATACTTTTCCTGACTTTTCGTAAATCTCTACAATAGATTTTGCTTCGCCGGTTTCATCGTCAATTGTTTTCCATTTCCCAATAACACTTTGACTGTGAATTGTACCTAATGTTAGGAAGAAAACACCAATAGTTAATATCCAATTTTTCATAATATTATTTGTTTTTTTGTTTTAATTTTCTGATAGTGGCGTTCAATTCGAACCCCAAAAGCAGAATCATACAGTTTATCCAAATATAAAACATTAGAATTAATAATGTACCAATTGAACCATAAAGTTCGTTGTATTTTGAGAATTTTATAACCCAAATCCCAAAAAAGAACGAAGATATAACAATTAATATAGTTGTAAAAACAGATCCGATGCTAATAAAAGGCACTTTATTATACTGTTTCGTCCCATAACGCAATAATATTGAAGAAGTTATCAAAATCATTAAGATTACAAACAAATATCGTCCTAAAATAATCAGCGGAATACGATCACTCAAAACATCCTGAATGATTGTTTTTTGAATAAAGACCTCAAAAACTACAATTGTAGCCACTGTTACAAACAATATAATTGTCATAACAAGCGAAATTGCGAGTGCAACCAAATATTGACTAAAAAAGCCCCGTTTGTCAAAAACATGCTTAGAAGATTCGAAACCACTTAAAATTCCGTTAATACCATTTGCCATCAAAAAAATAGAAAGCAAAAATCCTGACGACAACAAACCTGAATGACTATTATTTAAGATATCACTGATGATTTTATTGATCGCGTCATAAGTATTAGGAGGAACACTTTGCTGTACGAACAGCAAAAAATCTGCCTGAAAATTTTCTATCGGTATAAAAGGAATTAAGTTTAAAATAAACAAGGCAAAAGGAAACAAGGCCATAAAAAAACTAAATGAAACAGCACTTGCATGATACGAAAATGCTCCTTCGATGATACCAATGGTATACATTTCGAGTAAATCATACAACGAAAGACCTTCTAACCAAGGCAATTTTATCCTCTTAAGAAATCGGGCAATATAGCGCACAACAGGAATCTTTTCAATCCGATCTTCTATCTCTTGAGACATATTTTTTTGATTTTAGTCCCGATGCCTCGGGATTGAGTTTAGATTTTTGATTCTCTAAAACTCATAAATTCACAACTTATAACTTCCTTAAAAAGCCTTTAAACTCAAATCCATATTATAAACTGAATGCGTTAAAGCACCTGATGAAATATAATTCACTCCACATAACCCATATTCACGAATCGTTTTTTCGTTGATATTTCCTGAAGATTCCGTCTGGCATTTTTTACCAATTAGCTTTACCGCCGTTTTAGTATCTTCATAGTTAAAGTTATCAATCAAAATTCTGTGAACTCCGTCACTTAATAAAATTTCACGGATTTCGTCAAGGTTTCTGGCTTCTACAATAATTTTCAAATCTAAATTATTCGCTTTCAAATATTCCTTTGTTTTTTTGATCGCTAAAGTAATTCCGCCTGCAAAATCAATGTGATTGTCTTTCAACATAACCATATCATATAGTGCAAAACGGTGATTTTCTCCACCTCCAATTTTTACGGCCCATTTTTCTGCAGCTCTGAAGTTTGGAGTTGTTTTACGGGTATCTAAAATTTTAGCTCCGGTTCCTTCTAAAAGCTGAACATATTGATCTGTTTTTGTAGCAATAGCAGACATACGCTGCATGGTATTCAAAACTACTCTTTCTGACTTTAAAATAGACTGGGAACTTCCTGAAACTTCAAAAACAACATCGCCGTATTCTACATGTGTTCCGTCTTCTATATATGTTTTGATTTTTAGTTTTGGATCTACATATTCAAAAATCTTTTTTGCAAGTGCAACACCCGCAATAATCCCCTGATCTTTTACCAATAATTTAGCCTGGCCATGTGCTGATTCAGGAATACACGCCAATGAACTGTAATCGCCTGTACCTACATCTTCTCGGATTGCGTTGCTAATCAATAGTTGTAATTCGGTTTGAAATTGTACTTCGCTAATCATTTTTCTTAAATTTTATAAGATGCTAAAGTAGGACATATTTTATGGATTTGAAAGTTTACTGTCTGTGAAAAATTTCTTAGGTCTAAAAACATTAATGTAAATTATAAGGAAAACGCTTATTTTTTCAACACATAGAAACATAAATCTTCGGTTCTGCAAAAATGTGTTTCACTTGTATTAATTCACATCGCTAAATACATTCAGCTATGTGTGAAAATTTAGATTTTTTAAAAATATCTTTTGTCTATAATTTTATTATCTATGTTTCTAATGTGTTTAAAATTTCAAACAGAATCTATAATTTTAATTGAAAACATTAAATATCTTTGAGGTTCATTCAAAAAAAATCATGGGCTTAATTAAAGATATTTACTCGGTTACTTTTTACGAAAAATTTGGTCAGGCTGTCGCCGACGTGCATCCGGCTTTCGATAAACAAAAATTTATTGAAGCCATTTACGAAGGCGATTTTACCCAAAAAGAATGGAAAGACCGCATGAAACACACCACAGTGGTTTTGCATCAATTTATGCCTGAAAATTTTCATGAAGCAGTTTTGTTGATTGATAAAATCATCGAAAACTTAAAGAAAAATAAATTTACAGAAGGTAATCTTGCTTTTATATTTTTTGCCGATTATATCGAAACCTATGGTTTAGATGATTTTAAAACCTCAGTAAAAGCCTTTGTTTCAATAACACAATTCATTAGCTGTGAATTTGCCGTTCGCCCTTTTGTTTTAAAATACAAACAAGAAATGATCGATGAAATGACAAAATGGTCGTTACATGAAAATCATCATGTTCGGAGATTATCCAGCGAAGGCAGCCGACCAAGATTACCGTGGGCAATGGCAATTCCGTTTCTCAAAAAAGATCCCGCTTCTATCCTGCCCATTTTAGAAAACCTTAAAAATGATCCTTCAGAATATGTACGTCGAAGTGTTGCCAATAACCTGAATGACATCGCCAAAGACAATCCGGAAGTTGTATTGGAAATTGCCGGAAAATGGTACGGAATAAGCCCGGAAACTGATGGTATCATCAAACACGGTTGTCGTACTTTATTAAAGCAGGGACATCCTGAAATTTTAAGCCATTATGGACTGGAAAGTACCAATATCGAACTTTCTGATTTTGAAATCAGAACACCAATTGTAAAAATTGGCGATCATCTGCAGTTTCAATTTCATTTAAATAATAAAAATGAAGAAGCCAAAACTGTTCGTTTAGAATATGCCGTACATTATAAAAAATCAAAAGGACATTTGGCTAAAAAAGTCTTCAAGATCAGCGAGAAAACCTATCAACCCAATCAATTGATAAAAGTCGATAGAAACCAGTCTTTCAAAATAATTACGACCCGGGTTTTTCATACGGGAGTTCATCAGTTATCTATTATTATTAACGGAACTGAAAGTGAGACTTTGGAATTTGAATTGACAGAATAAAAAATCAAAAACATACAATTAAAAAATAGACAATGATATTCCCTGAATACTTAAAAGAATTTGAAAATGATCTGGCAAAATACAAACTGGATTATATTCAAATAAATGCGAAACCTATAGAAAAAGAAACTGTTTTGTCTTTTACCCAAAGCAAATTTCTAGGAAAACCATACTTACCACTAAATGCAGAATATCCTAAAGACAAAACAGGAAAGCCGATGATTTTATTGGCTCAGCTTAATTTTTCAGAAATACCATCATTAGAAAATTATCCTGATAAAGGTATATTGCAATTTTATGTTTCCGGTGAAGAATGGCCTGACATGGAAGATTATAAGATATTGTATCATGCTGAAATAGAAGACCCTCAGACTAATTTCGAATTTCTGACTGAAGAATTATATTCAGATTCACCAATTAATTGCGAACATACTTTGACTTTTTCAAAAGAAGAAGAATATGGCGGTGTTCAGGATTTTCGATTTGACTTTAGTTTCAATGGTTTGGATTATTGGGAATTTGAAGAGAAATTAGAGGAATCTCAAAAAAAAGAAATCGAAAAACTATTTGATAATGAAGGTCATAAAATTGGAGGTTACGCTTATTTTACACAAGGTGATCCAAGAGAATATGACGAAAAAGCAAAAAACGACATTTTATTACTTCAAATCGATACTGATGAAGAAATAATGTTTGGCGACAGTGGCGTTGCTAATTTTTTCATTAATAAAGAAGATCTTATTAATCGAAAATTCGAGAAAGCTTATTTTACCTGGGATTGTTGCTAGACAAATCATAGATTACAAAACAAATCATTTTAACAAACTGATAATGAACATAAATTTCACTAATTACCAATAATTAATCTGAGGTAATTAGTGAAATTCGTGTTATATTTATAATCCTGTTAGAGTACTTATTATTCTATTTCTTACTTTTATAAATAATACCAAAAGTATATTTCTTAATCTAAATTAAGTTACTGATTGTAACTTCAACAGTAATTTTGCTTCAACTAAAACAAATACCATGTCAAATATTAGTTTAATTATCGAAGAACGTGCTGCCAATATTGGCAACTTTATGGTAGGCAGATTATTGCCTTTCCGTGAAAAAAGAGCTGTTGGACCATTTGTATTTATCGATCATATGGGACCTGCACATTTAAGTGATCATGAAAACATGGACGTTCCCCCTCATCCGCATATTGGTCTTTCTACCCTTACATTTTTGTTTGAAGGAAGCATCATGCACCGTGATAGTCTGGGAACCGAACTAGAGATAAAACCGGGAGCGGTAAACTGGATGACTGCCGGCAAGGGAATTGTACATTCTGAAAGAACACCTGAATATTTAAGACATTCTGACAAAATGCTTCATGGTTTGCAAATTTGGGTGGCATTGCCAAAAGAACTGGAACAAATGGATCCAAATTTTACGCATGTCGAAGCAAGTGATATCCCAAGTTGGGAAGAAGATGGCGTTTCATATAAATTAATAGCCGGAGAAGCATTTGGAAAAAAATCACCAGTTCCGGTCTACAGTCCGTTATATTTTATTGAAATTAAAAGTACCGGAGCTAAAAAAATAAATATCGGTAAGGATTTATTTGGAGAAAGCGGTTTATATATTCTTGAGGGAAGCATTAAAAGCGGCGAACATGTTTACGATCCTAAGCAAATTTTAATTACTACAGACAGTACTTTATGCGAGTTTGAGTTAGCCGAAAATTCTACGGTTTACATTTTTGGAGGAACACCGTTTCCTGAAGAACATTTTATCTTTTGGAATTTTGTTTCTTCGGATAAAAATACAATCGAAAAAGCAAAAAAAGACTGGATAGAACAAACTTTCCCTAAAGTTCCGGGTGAAACTGAATTTGTACCATTACCTGAACCAAGAATCAAATAATATATGGAAACTATCTCAGCACAAATAGATACGCGTTTGTATCGAACGGAAATAAAATCAGCCAGCGGAAATATCCTGATTGCTGATGAACCACAGGAAATGGGCGGCAAAAATTTAGGTTTTAGTCCGTCAGAACTTTTGGCTTCGTCTTTAGCATCCTGTACTTTGATCACGTTACGAATGTATATAAATAGAAAACAGTGGGATGTTTCTGAAATTAATATCAAAGTTGATTTTGAAAGAGATTCTGAGCAAAATGTTTCTTTATTTACACGCAAAATCGAAATTATAGGCGAAGTAGATCAAGCACAAAGGCATCGATTAGAAACAATAGCCAACAGTTGCCCAATACACAAAACATTAACACATTCAATCGAAATTAAAACTACATTAATATAACTTATCATGGAAATCAAACAAATAAACGATACAAGAAGAGGCTATTTTGAAGCTATTGAAGACGAAAAACAAGCTGGAAAAATGACGTATACCTGGGCTGGAGATTCTAAATTCATCATTGATCATACTGAAGTCAATGAGGAATTCAACGGAAAAGGTGTTGGTAAAAAACTTGTTATGGCCGCTGTAGAATATGCCAGAACCAATAATCTGAAAATTATTCCGCTTTGTCCTTTTGCAAAAAGTGTTTTTGATAAGGTAGAAGAAATTCATGATGTATTGTTTTCTTAAAGCTGCTGAGGCTCTAAGTTTCTAAGTTTTTTTTACCACAAAGGGCGCAGAGAATTACGCAAAGTTCGCAAAGTTTTTTAGACAAAGCTTTGCGAACTTTGTGTTTATAATAAAGTTTAGGTATAATAAAAATCTTGCGTCCTTTGCGGTAAAAAATCACTACAATGAAATTCAATTTTCAAATTTCCGCAGAAACTCGTATATTTGCATGTAATTTAAACTTAGAGTATGACGAGGATAATTACACTTTTCTGTTTTTTCATAGCACAAATCAGCTTTTCTCAAACAGCTGAAAATTATTTAGATAAAAACAGAAATAACGAAGCTCTCTTAACAGCTTTCTTTCAACAAATGCCAAAAGGCGGCGATTTACACCATCATTTTTCAGGATCAATTTATGCAGAACCTCTTTTGGAAAGAGCAATTGCACAAGATTTTTATTTGAATTTAGAAACCATGGACGTCTCTAAAACAAAACCTGCAAAAGGCAATTGGCAGACTTTCTCTTCTCTTAAAAACGAAGGTAAACTTGCTTTTTACGAGCAACAAGTAATGCAAACCTGGTCGGCTAAAGATTATAACGGCGTTTCTGTACCATCTGACGATTTATTTTTTGATTCTTTTCAAAAGTTTGAACCTACTATCCAGGGGCATTTTGCAGAAGGAATGCTCGAATTAAAAAAACGCGCCATTGTTGAAAACGTAAGTTATATCGAAACACAATTATCAACGATTCCGTGTGATATGAACGTTTCTGATTTAACAGATTTCAATACAAAATTACGTCAGGCAGCTTCTCAAAGAGATGAAAAAGCAGTTCTGAAACTTTTAGACGATTTGTATAAAGCAGTTCAAAAGAAAGATGCTAAAAAATATGCTACAGATTTCAATACCAATTTTATAGCAAAATTGCACAAAGACTTAAAAATTGATGATGATCGTTTTACTATGCGTTATCAAAATTTTGTACTTCGTTTTATGGATCCTGTCGATTTATTCAAGAATCTGACTATTGCCTTTATCTCTGCAAATGACAGCAAATTGGTTGCCGGTGTAAACATTGTTTCTCCGGAACATGGAGAAAATTCGATGAAAGATTATTGGCTGCATATGGTGATGTTCAAATATTGCCATTCTAAATTTCCTGATGTAAAATATACGCTTCACGCTGGCGAATTGACTCTTGGTTTAGTGCAACCTGAAGATTTGACATGGCATATTAATGATGCTATTTATGTCGCAGGAGCAAACAGAATTGGTCATGGAGTGGATATTGCTTACGAAGCAAATTCATATGATTTATTGCGCTATATGGCAAAAAATAATATTCCTATAGAGATCAATTTGACAAGTAATGAATTCATTTTGAAAGTAAAAGAAAGCAGACATCCGTTTGTACTTTATAAAGAATTTAATGTCCCAATCGTGATCAGTACTGATGATGCAGGGATTTTAAGAACAAATATGACGGAACAATACGTTTTACTGGCCAAAAGATATCCTGATGTTTCATATGCAACAATAAAACAATACGTTTACAATAGTATTAATTACAGTTTTATTCAGGATTCATCAGTTAAAAAACAATTATTGAAAGATTTAGACGCAAGATTTAAAACTTTTGAAGCTAAATTTCCTAAAAACTAACGAAACCTAACAGGTTTTTAAAACCTGTTAGGTTTGCCAATATTAAGCTATATGATTCTAGAAGCCGCATTTCTTTTTGTAAAACCTGAATTAGCAAATCAATTTGAAGCTGATTTTGCAATAGCAAGTCAATACATTTCATCCATCGATGGTTATCTTGGGCATCGATTAGAGAAATGTCTGGAAGTCGAAAATAAATATCTTTTATTGGTTGACTGGAATACGCTTGAAGATCACACCCAAGGTTTTAGAAACTCTGAGGCTTATCTGGAATGGAAGAAAATTTTACATCATTATTATGAACCGTTTCCCATTGTAGAGCATTTTGAAACTGTTTTTGAGAATAAAAAATAGCCCACAGATTATGCGGATTAAACAGATTGACACAGATTTTTTTTAATTCGTGCTGATTCGTGAAATTCGTGGCAAAAAAAAATTAAAATGAATATCAAACTTATCGCCATTGGCAAAACCGATAATAAATCGTTACAAACTTTAATAGACGATTACACCAAGCGTTTGTCGTTTTACATCAAATTTGATTTGGAGATTATTCCGGATATCAAAAACGTAAAGAATTTATCTGAAAGCCAGCAAAAAGAGAAAGAAGGCGAACTGATTCTTGCTAAATTAACACCAACGGATCAATTGATTTTATTAGATGAAAACGGAAAAAACTTCTCCAGCGTTGGTTTCTCTGAAGAACTGCAAAAGAAAATGAACTCCGGAATTAAAACTTTAGTTTTTGTAATTGGCGGTCCTTACGGATTCTCTGATACGGTTTACAGCAAAGCACAGGGGAAAATATCACTTTCGTTAATGACATTTTCACACCAAATGGTTCGCTTGTTTTTTATTGAACAATTGTATCGCGGGTTTACGATTTTAAGGAATGAACCTTATCATCATCAGTAAAAGAAATTTGTTTCAGGTTTTATTTGTTTCAACTTTTAAGTTAGAAAATAAATTCTTCTGTAATATTTGCGAATGATTCTAGTTTCTGAACCAAAATTTTGTCCTGAATATAGGCATCGAAACTCATATTTTTATCAAAACAGAATTGCATTTTTGGCTTAACAGCAAAGTCAAGACTTGCGATGTAATTTAGTAATTCTTCTTTTTTAATGATTTGGTTGTTAACCTCAACAGTTTTATTATTCTTAAAAAACACAACTAACCCCTCCGATTTTGGTTTTTCTAATTTATAATACACTTTCGTGAAAGGTAAAAAAGCCAGATTCATTCCGATAGAATCAGCATACGAATAATAGTTTTCTGCTTCTTCATTTTTGTGCGCGCTATCCGCACGCTTTTTATCCTGAAGTTTTATTACTTCGGGAATTACTAGTTTTAATGGCAAACGTTTGTCTATATTAAAAAGCCAGTTGGTAGAAATAATGCTGTTTTTTCGGTTTACATCTGCGATCGTATCTTTTCCTTCTGTTTTAAAGAAAATATAAATTGGCGAATGATCCTGAACATCTTTCACTATAGAAACATTTGCTTTTGGAAGCAGGACGTCTTCTTTTTTTTTACATGAAAATAAAAGCAAGGCAATGATTAAAGTAAAGTATTTCATAAAAATTAGTTTTATTTATTTTTTAACCTGTTAATGTATTTCACTTAATATTAATAAACTCAGAGTATTTCATTTCGATGCAGGAGAAATCGCATTGGTAATTTCGCAAACAAAATTGCCAATCTTTGTAGAGTTTCTCATGCGATTTCTCCCTTTGGTCGAAATGACAAACCAAATGAATTTTTCTAATTACCCATTTATTTTATTAAACAAAGTAATACATTCTACTGCCTCTTTTACATCATGAACACGAAGAATTTTAGCGCCTTTTGTCAAAGCAATCGTATTCAAAACCGTTGTACCGTTTAAGGCTTCCTGTGCAGAGTTATTTAATGTTTTATAAATCATCGATTTTCTCGAAACGCCTGCTAAAACTGGTAATTCTAAAAGATTAAAAACTTCCATTTTTTGTAAAACCTCATAATTCTGATCCGTTGTTTTCGCAAATCCAAAACCCGGATCAAGAATCAAATCATTAATACCTAAGCTTCTTGCCTTTTTTACTTTTTCAGAAAAATAGAAAAGCATTTCTTTTACGATGTCCTCATAATTCGTCAAACTTTGCATTGTTTGCGGATTCCCACGCATGTGCATCATAATATACGGAACATTATAATTTGCAATTATATCAAACATTTTATCGTCTAATTCGCCTGCAGCAATATCATTTATAATCGCTGCACCGGTTTCTATACTCGCTTTTGCAACGGCAGCCCTAAAGGTATCAATTGACAATAAAGCATCTGGAAAATGTTTTAAAATCACTTCGATTGCCGGAACAATACGCTCAATTTCTTCTTTTTCAGTAACAAATTCAGCACTTGGTTTACTTGAATATGCCCCAAGATCAATAAACGCAGCACCTTCAGACAACATTTTACCTGCTTGCGAGATAATATCATCTTCATTTTTATACTTTCCTCCGTCAAAAAAAGAGTTAGGCGTAACATTCAAAATCCCCATTACTTTAGGAATTGACAAATCAACAAGTTGCCCTTTGCAGTTAATCAGCATATGTTTTGTTATTTTTGTTTCAGGTTTCAAGTTTCAGGATAATCCAGATTGTGCAAGCTCGAACTTGAAACAAAGAAAACTTGAAACTTTTTATATTATTTTCAAGTTTCAAGTTCTTAGCATTAACACTTTGTTTAGAAAAAACTTGAAACAAAGAAAACCTGAAACTTGAAACTCTTTAATATTATACCTATTTTTGAATAAATTTTAGCAAATATACAGCAATAAATGAAGAATACTTCCCTTGAATATGATAATGTAATTACGGTTTGCCGCACTTTATTTATCAATAAAATGAAAGATTACGGCAGTGCGTGGCGAATTTTAAGATTGCCTTCACTAACGGATCAAATCTTTATAAAAGCGCAAAGAATCAGAAGCTTACAAGAAAACGAAGTTCGTAAAGTTGATGAAGATGAAAAAGGAGAATTCATAGCAATCATCAATTATTCGATCATGGCTTTGATTCAGTTAGAATTAGGAGTTGTTGACCAGCCTGATCTTGACGTAGAAAAAGCAACTGAATTATATGACGCTAAAGTTAAATTGACAAAAGAGTTAATGCTGGCTAAAAACCATGACTATGGTGAAGCCTGGCGTGATATGCGTGTGAGTTCCCTGACTGATTTGATTCTGCAAAAACTACTTCGAGTAAAACAAATTGAAGACAATAAAGGCAAAACTTTAGTTTCTGAAGGTATTGATGCCAATTATCAGGATATGATTAATTATTCTGTTTTTGCATTGATATTGGAACCATTAAAATAAAAAATTAGCCACAAGTTTTACGAATTAATTCGTGAAATTCGTGGCGAAAAAAACACAAAACCATGAAAAACATCATTACTCAATTTTCAAGATTATTTGTCGGCGTATTATTTATTATTTCGGGATTAATCAAACTAAATGATCCGGTTGGATTCTCTTATAAATTGGCTGAATATTTTAGTGAGCCGGTTTTCAATATGCCATTTCTAGAGCCATTGGCTTTAGGACTAGCCATCTTTTTAGTAATTTTAGAAGTTGTCCTGGGAGTTATGTTATTGGTAGGTTATAAATCGAAACTTACGATTTGGTTTTTATTGCTATTAATCGTTTTCTTTACCTTCCTAACCTTCTACTCTGCCTATTTTGATGTTGTAAAAGATTGCGGATGTTTTGGAGATGCTTTGCACTTAACGCCTTGGCAATCCTTTTCGAAAGATATCGTATTACTATTCTTTATTGTGATTTTGTTTGTCAATAAAAAATTAGTAAAACCTTTATTCTCCAATACTGTTACAAATATCAGTACTCTTGTAAGCATTATTTTATGCGTTTTTATGGCAGTTTGGGTTTTAAATCATAATCCTATCAAGGATTTCCGTCCTTATAAAGTAGGTACAAACATCGAGAAAGGAATGGAAATTCCGGAAGGTGCGCCAAAATCTGTCGTAGAAATGACTTTTATCTATAAAGTAAATGGTGTCGATAAAGAATTTACAGAAAAAGACCTGGCAAATATTCCGGAAGGCGCGGCTTTTGTCGACAGAAAAGACAAAGTAATTACTGAAGGTTATATTCCGCCAATTCACGATTTTACTATGGTAAAAGACGATTCTGACTATAAAGAAGAATTATTAAAAGAACCTAAATTATTAATTTTTGTAACTTATGACCTGAATTTATCTCATCCTGATGGAATGAAAAAATTAGAGGGTTTAAGTAAAGCTGCAAAAGCAAAAGGATATAAAGTAATTGCAATGACTGCTTCCGGAGCAGATGAAATTGCAAAAGCAAAAAAACAATATGGTTTAGATGTTGATTTCTATTTCTGTGATGCAACAGCATTAAAAACTGTAGAAAGAGCTAATCCGAGTATTGTTGTGGTACAAAACGGAACTATCATTCAAAAGGTACATTACAACGATACTGATGATTTGAAATTGTAATTTTTAAATAAGCATAAACGCTGATAACGCCAATTTTTCTATTAATTAGTTGAATTGGCGTTCGTGTTTGAAGTCCTGAATATTTCGTAAAGTAAATACAAAACCAGCTTATTTGTTTTTGTTTAATTTGTTAATACGATATCCAAAAAATCAACTTAACCCTGAAATAATTAAGAAAATTACTGATGACTTTTTTATACAGATCTGACGTTTTTTTGCTAGTAAAATCATTCCGTAAATAAAAAAAATGTTTGTTTTTCTGTCTATCCAAAAGTTTATTTCTAAAAAATCCTGTTTTCACGACCTACTATTACGATTTCATTTGGCTTTTTTTAACCTATAATTCTTGTTTTGTTATAAAATAAAGGAGTCTTCAAATTTTGTTAATCTCCATTTCTCATTCGATTTGTTTGTTTAACTTTGTTGGAACTCTTTTTTTATAAGAAATCGTTATGATTATAAATCATACTATTTGTTTAGATAAAGACAGTTAAATCCAAAATTAAAAACAAATTTTATCTACCTATGAAACAAATAGCACTGGTTGTAATTGCATTTATTACGTTTTCATGTTCACAAGCTCAGAAAACAAGTTTTTCTAAAGAGGCATTATCTGAGAAATTATTAGCGACTGATGATAGTCAGGTTACTTTTAAAAATATTTTAAAGAAATACAAAGGCAAAACCTTAGTTATTGAAGTTTGGGCTTCGTGGTGTGGTGATTGTGTAAAAGCTATGCCACAATTTAAAGAACTTCAGGCAAACAACCCTGATGTTTCATATCTATTCCTTTCTGCTGATAAAACAGCTGATAAATGGAAAGCCGGAATTGAAAAACACGAATTAAAAGGGGATCATTTTATGATGAATGATGGTATGAAAGGCGTTTTTGGAAAAGCAATTGATTTAGACTGGATTCCAAGATATATTATCATTGACAAATCCGGAAAAATTGTATTGTACCGTGCTATCGAAAAGGATTTTGATAAAATCAATGAAACTTTAAAAAGCCTGAAATAAAATTTTCAATTACAATTACAAAAAGCAATGACAACGACAATATCAAAATTTAATGTCATTGCTATTTTAAAAGAATAAAAACAAAAAAAAGAATAAAATAAAAACTACCAAAATGAGAAAAAAAATTGTTGCAGGAAACTGGAAAATGCATAAAAACGCAGAACAAACTGAAGAATTATTAAGCGAATTAATTGCTAAAATACCAGCAAAAACTACTGCACAAGTTATAGTTGCTCCAACATTTGTAAACTTACAAGCAGCTGTTTCTAAATTAAAAAATACAACTATCGCAGTTTCTGCACAAAACGTTCACCAAGCTGAAGGCGGTGCTTTTACCGGAGAAATTTCTGCAGATATGTTGACTAGTATTGGTGTAAATACAGTAATCCTTGGTCACTCTGAGCGTAGAGCTATTTTTCATGAAACTGATGCATTAATCGCTAATAAAGTAGATACTGCACTGAAACATGACATGACAGTTATTTTCTGTTTTGGAGAAGAATTAAAAGATCGTCAGTCAGGAAATCATTTCAATATTGTTGAAAATCAATTGCGCGACGGATTATTTCATATTGCAAAAGAATCATGGTCTAAAGTTGTTTTAGCTTACGAACCAGTTTGGGCTATTGGAACTGGAGAAACTGCTTCACCAGAACAAGCACAAGAAATGCATGAATTTATCAGAGAAACTGTTCGCAAAGCTTTTGGAGCTGATATCGCTGACGAAGTTTCTATTTTATACGGTGGTTCTGTTAAACCGGACAATGCTAAAGAAATTTTTGGTAAACCAGACGTAGACGGTGGTTTAATTGGTGGTGCTGCCTTAAAAGCAGACGATTTCTTAGCTATTGTAACTGCTATTTAGATTTTAGATTTTAGATTTTAGATTTTAGATTTTAGATTTTAGATTTTAGATTTTAGATTTACTATAAAAAAAGCGTTCGTTGTGCGAACGCTTTTTTTTATACCTCTTTGTTTTACCCAAAGCCAAGCTTAAATTTTCTGATATCCCTTATGGTTTAAAAAAAAATTTAGTTTATAAATGCTCTTAACAATGGGCAATCGTACTTTTTGAATGTTGGTGTTGTTTTATAAAGAGAATAGAAATTGTTGAGTTCCTGCCCTGTTTTAAACGGATTCTTTTGTTCTTCTTCGGCAGAAACAATATTAGTATAATGATTGTAGTAGTTACATTCGAAAATCATCAAACTGGCAAATGCTTTTTCATTATTATTTTTAGACATTTTCAAGGCTTTCTCATAATACAATTTTGCCATGGTTAAACCATAATAATTACCTTTCTGATATGTTTTTTCATAATCAGAATTGTCTCCGTAAACATAATCTATATACGATTCTCCAGATGTCCAATCGTACGCCACCATCATCCAGGAATTCCCCAGATAAGAAACATTAAAATAAGCATGTGCCAATTGCAAATTACTTGCCGCCGTATTTTGTTTCTTTAACTGAATCAATTTGGCAATAAACTCCGTTTTATTAAAACGATAATCAAATTTTCGTTCCTTCTCTTTTTGCAGGATTTTAGGCATAAACGGGTTTTCATTTAAATAATCCTTAAAGGAATAATTCTTCTCCCAGAAATCTTTTGGCATACTCGAAAAGGTTTCATAAGCCAATTCTAAATTGTTATTTCTAAAAGCAATTGTGCCTTTTAAGTCTTTGTAGTAATTTATATTTGGTGCTATAGTTCCGGAACAGATGTATTTTTCAAACGGTGTTTTTTCTTTTTTCTGCTGCAAAGCAATCAAACGATCTATATCTTCTGTAGTTGCGCTTCGATCAAAATAGCCTATATAACTGTAAAAATAAGGTCTGTCATAAGCTGAATATTCTCCTTCATTTTTGTGGTCAGATTTCATCATTAGTAATCCTGCTGTAATACGATCGCCTTGTTTATAGAAATCTGCACTTGCAATGCGATACAAACTGTATAAATTCTTGAACAATCCATAATCTGTTTCAACCAGACTTTCAACGGAATCAAAACACTTAAAAAGTTGGTTTTGAACTTTCTCACTTTTCAAATCATCTTGTTTTAGCGAAACTAAAGCCAATTGAATATTTTTTTGCATTTGTATTGATGCGTTTGCCTTGTCAGAAATCATATTGGTATATTTTTTACCCAAATCAATTTCATCATCCATAAAACAAAGCTGTGCAATTGCCGCCGTAATATAGTCTTTTTGCTCTCCCGAAGTTTGTTCACGAATAGAAATTAAGAAATATTCTAATTCTCTTAAATATAAAATATCCTTACTTAAGTTTTCGTCTTTTGCCTTAGCATAATCTCCATACCAGTCTGTTCCTTCAAATGTAACCGATGGACTTCCGTAATTGGTATATTGTGGTGTAAAAATCCAGTCTTCGAGTTTGTTGACTTCTCTTCCTATCAAAAAGCTCAAATTAATACTATTCGGGCTTAGTTTGTAAACTTCTTCTATTGTTTTTAAATCAGGCGCTGGATTACGAAAACTTTCTATAGATAGAATTACACTTCTTTCCTGGTCATTCTGGGCCAAAGCCAAAGTTTCTTCGGTTAATTTCCAATTATAATGTTGCAAAACGGCGAAGGATTTTTCTTCGCAAGAATCAAAAACTTTACTCAATAAATAGTTCTGCAATGGTAAATTGTCGATACCTAAAGCTTTATAATACAAAGCCCAAGGCTCTAAAATAGTATTTTTATTAGTGGTAAAATAAGTATCGTATAAACGAGTCACGTTATTTGGATTCTTATCATAAAAATTAAATCGTAAACTTAAAAACGCATATCGCTGTTTTAAGAACGGATCTTTGGCTGATTTTATCCTTTCATCAAAATCATTATAAACATCTGCCAATCTATTTATTTTACTATTATAACCAATTTGTTCCCATGATTCCCATTTTACATCTTCATTGCTATTATATTCCAGTTTTTTTGCAAACAAAATATATTTTAAAAATGCTTTATTTTTAGGCAGCAACAAAGCTTCAACAAATGTATTTTTTTCGAAGGCCCTCTTTAATGTTTTAGTTTCATAAGCCGTTTCAAATTGTTCCCCATCTGTTTCATACAAAATGGTATGCACATCTTTTGTGTCTATTTGATTTCCTAATTTTTTCTTCCATTCTACACAATTCAATTCCCTGTCAACACTAGAAAAAGTATTGGTCCAGTAGTAAGAATCTGCAGAATAATAAAACGGAGTCAGTTTAAAAAAACCTTCACGTTGTGCTTTGAACAAAACCAAACGACTGGTTTCAGCTGAAACGCTCCAGCCACAGGCAAAAGAAACCTGAAAGCATAAAACTAAAAGTAAACTGCTAAAAACGCGCATAATAGCTGGATATATTTTGGGTTCCATAATCTTCAATGTATTTTTTATCAAAAGAGAAAAAAGTTATTCTGGTTTGATTATCAATCTTAATTTTACTTTTTACAATCGAAATCATTTTCTCAAGTTCTTCTTCCGAAATCTTCTCGATCCTGATTTCATCACCATTCCGCAAATACGTTTGTTCTACTACAACATCATCTTGCAAAACATATTTGGTATCTGATACTTTTTTTAGTTTAATCGTATCATTTCTTAATTCATCATAGTCTGATAAAATTCCTTTAAACTGATTTCCCCTAAAAACAACAGCCCAACTATATAACGGCAATGCAATATCCAGTTTTAATTTATACTGATCGTGTGTAATGTATTGTGCCAGTTCCTGACTTGTCCCAATCGAATTTTTAGTTTTAAAATCTTCCGGTTTTGTCAAATTATAACACATTAACAAACCTTTGTCTACTGGCGGAATTCCTGCTTTTGATGCATATTTATATTGCCAGAGTCGGATTGTAGCCGAAACTTGTGCCGTTGGAAATCCTTTTTTAATTTGTTTTAGTAAATAAAAATAATTGTTCTTCGATTTTTCTGTCCAGTCACAATCGATCAGAACTTCTTTAAAATCAACTTTTAATTTCGCAAGTTCGATCGATTTTACAGAATCATAATTCATGCTTTTATAGTTTTCCTTTTTATAGTAATCTTTTGGATATACAATTCCATTGGCAATCTTATCGGCCTTGGTTCCATTCATTTTTTCACCAATTTTCTGAACACGCTGTGCAATTCTGGCTGCCAGGCTGTCCAATTGTTTTTTATCAGATCGCAAAACAACTTCATTGGTAATAAAAATACTTGGCGTAATATCAGGATTACTTTCACTCAGTCTGATATTCCTGATTGTAGCGACCGGCAAAGGTTCTTTGGCATACGGATTCCAGTCGACATCAAAAAAACGAACATACATATGTTTTACATCTAAATTCCTGATTAAAGAATCATCTTCTTTTTCAAAATTCAAATCCGTTTTCCAATAACAAAAAGATCGCACTACACCATGTTCTTTCTCACAAGTTGCTCCGTTTAGTACCACAAAGAGCAAAATAAAAATGATATTCTTCATATTCAAAAAATACTTACAAATTTGAATCAAAATTAACATTAATAATTATTAGAATATGATTTATTTATGAACAACTTCTGCTTTGGATTCTTACCTTTGCAAAAAATTTTTTTATGTCAAATATATATTTAGGATACCATTTTACGATTGAACCAAAAGAACCGGGTTCAGAAATTTTAATTGCTGAATTAGGAGAAAAAGCGTTTGAGACTTTTACAGAAACTGAAAACGGAATTTCGGCGTATGTGAAGAAAGATTTATGGGATGAAAATATCCTGGATGACATTTATATTTTAGAATCTGAAGAATTTAAAATTGAATATACTATTGAAGAAATCGATCAGGTAAACTGGAACGAAGAATGGGAAAAGAATTTTGAAGCAATTGATGTAGACGGAAAATGCCATGTTCGTGCTCCATTTCATCCAAAAACTGATGCGGAATTTGATATTGTTATCGAACCCAAAATGAGTTTTGGTACGGGTCATCATGAAACAACATACATGATGATTCAGCATTTATTAGAAATGGATGTTAAAGGTCTTAAAACTCTTGACATGGGTTGCGGAACTGCTATTTTAGCGATTCTTGCTGAAATGAAAGGTGCTGAGCCAATTGATGCTATCGACATTGACAACTGGTGTTATTTGAATTCTATCGAAAATGCAGAACGCAATAATTGTAAACATATTACCGTTTACGAAGGCGATGCAGCTTTGTTAGCCGGTAAAAAATACGATTTGATCATTGCAAACATCAATCGTAATATTTTGTTGAACGATATGCAGCATTATGTTGATTCTTTAAATAAAGACGGCATAATATTATTTAGCGGTTTCTATGAAGAAGACATTCCTTTTATTGATGCTTCCTGCACAGAAAAAGGGCTGACATATGTTAAAAAGTTTCAAAAAAATAACTGGGTTTCATTAAAATACGTAAATTAGATAGTTGATTATCTGAAATTTAAGTAGCTCACAGATTAAACTGATCAAACAGGTTAACAACTAATTTAGCTTTATTAAAAGCTGTTTAATTGTAAATCTTTGACAAAGAAAATTAGTAATTACAACAGTACAAAAACCTAAAAACATGAGTACTAAAGAAAAAGTAAGAGAAAGAGTCCGCGAAAAAGAAGCGACAAGTTTCAATAACGAAATCATTGTTTATAATGACGATGTAAACACTTTTGATCACGTAATTGACACTTTGATGCGTGTTTGCAGTCACACGCCTGAACAAGCAGAACAATGTTCCTTAATTGTACATTACAACGGGAAATGCACCGTAAAAACGGGGCCAATGGATAAGCTTAAACCTCAATGTACACAACTTCTGGAAGCTGGACTAAGCGCCGAAATTGTTTAATTGCAAATCATAAAAAACAAAGACATTCTATTTTATTCTGGTTGGGATAAAGTAGAATGTTTTTTTTATAGCTATATTAGAAAAGTCAATCCCTCTTTTTTTTATTAATAACTGCCTGCAATGCCAATAATCAGGTCATTTTAGAATTAAAATATAATTCTTTTAAGATAATTAAAAAGGTGGTTAAATTTGGAATTAAGAATCAAAAAACACCAAAATTCTATTCAGTCGTTTTTTCTAAAGAAAATAAATAACTGCTTTTTTTTAAAATACGAATTGCAACTTTCGACTCAGATTAAACCGAAAATTGTATTTAACTGTTTAATTTTTCAATAATTTAAAAAACATTCTATTTTATTCTATATTTGAATAAAATAGAATGTTTTTTTATGGAGGAATATGGAAAAATATTGATCATCGTTACGCCTATTTTTTTAGTATTAATTATAATCGAAAAAATATACGGCATTTACAAAAAGGACGATACCGCTCCTTTGATAGACAGCGTATCGAGTATAAGTTCCGGAATTACCAATTCTGTAAAAGATGTTCTGGGATTAAGCCTGACTTTTATTTCTTATGAATGGATGGTTTCTAAAATTGCAATCTATCATTTAGAAGCGAACGTTCTATCCTATTGTATTGCCTTTTTTGTCATTGATTTTTATGGTTACTGGAGCCATCGATGGGCTCACCAAATTAATCTTTTCTGGAACAAACATGCGATTCATCATAGCAGCGAAGAATTTAATCTTGCCTGTGCTTTGCGTCAGCCTATTGCAAGTTTAGCCAATCTATTTACTTTTTTATTGATTCCCGCAGCAATATTGGGTGTTCCTGCGACTGTAATTGCGATTACTTTACCATTGCACCTCTTTTTACAATTTTGGTATCATACCAAACACATCAAAAAAATGGGATTTCTGGAATATATTCTGGTTACTCCCTCTCATCATCGTGTACATCATGCCATCAATCCGGAATATTTAGATAAAAACCATTCGCAGATTTTTATCTTTTGGGACAAATTATTTGGTACTTTTCAAGCTGAATTAGAGAATGTTCCGCCCGTTTTTGGTATTACCAGACCAGCAAATACCTGGAACCCTATCCGAATTAATTTTCAACATTTAACCTTATTAATTAAAGATGCATGGAGAACTGAAAATTGGAAAGACAAATTTACCATATGGTTTAAACCAACTGGTTGGCGTCCTGAAAATTTTGACGAAAAATATCCGGTAACAAAAATTGATAACGTTTTTGATTTTCAAAAATATGGAACACAGAATTCTCAGAAATTAATTTACTGGTCAGTTATACAAGTTTTGGTTACATTGTTGTTTGTCACTTATTTATTTGATAATATTGCTACAATTGGTTTGCCAAATATTTTCATCTATGGCTTATTTATCCTGATGACAATTTATAGCTATACCGAATTAATGGATAAAAGCAGATTTGCTATTTTTTGGGAGGGTTTACGCTTTGTAGCTGCAATTGCAATTATGGTGTATTATGGCGATTGGTTTGGCTTAAATCATACTTTTTCTATGAGTAATTATATTATTTTAGGTTACTTAAGTATATCTTTTTTGATTACGATTTATTTTGTAACTACTGAATTCAAAAAACCAAACAACCAAATAATAAATTCATAAACCAGTTATGAGAAATACTATCTTTTTTAAAATCTATATTTTTTTGAGTGTTCTGTATCTCATTTTTTTGTTGACAGGGCATGAAAATTTAGATTTATTTTTAAAACCTGTTTTAATTCCGTTCTTGGGATTTGGGGTCTATTTTCATCGAAAATTTCCTTCAGGGAATATACTATTAACAGCTTTGATCTTTTCCTGGATTGGAGATGTTGTTTTACTTTTTGCTGATATTGCAGAGATCTATTTTATTCTGGGATTAGTTTCTTTTTTAATTGCTCATATTGCTTATTGTGTGCTTTTTAACAAGCAGATTACAGGAGAAATTCAGATTAATAAAGTACTGTTTGGAATTGGAAGTCTTCTAATTGCTTTCTACTTAATTGCAATGATCACTATTTTAATGCCAAAATTAGGTGAGTTAAAAATACCTGTAATTATTTATGCAGCGGTAATTTCTACAATGCTTTTATTTGCATTTAATGGTTATTTAATTTGGAAAAAACCTGCGGCTTTATATATTTTTCTTGGCGCTGCTGCATTTGTTATTTCTGATAGTATTCTGGCATTCAATAAATTTCATGCAACGATAGAAAGAAGTTCGTTTTTTATTATGTTAACTTATCTTGTGGCACAATATCTGATTGTAGTAGGTATTTTACAACTGAACAAGAAAAAAGCAGATGCGCCCACAATTTAGCTGATAAACAGATTTACATTGATTTTTTAATCACTAAAAATTCATGAAATCCGTAACAAAAAGAAAAAACGCTTTTACCTTTGCAAGACCAAATATTTTAAACCATGAAAAAAAATGCCCTTTTTATCATTCTGTTAATCACTGCTGCTTCTTGTGTGAGTACAAGATCTACTTTGAAAAATGTAGATAACAATGCGCCTGATTTAGTTCTAAAGAAAGACAATACATTTTTAATTACTCTTTTTAGCAGCGATAAAAAATACGGTTACAATCCGGATTATCCAATAAATATTTTTTATCAAAACACAAGAAACGAAGCCTTGAATGAAACTCGTTTTCTAAATGCTTTAGCCGGACCAAACGGAGAAAAAATCACCTATACCCGTCTAGAAACCTGTTGTCCTTTCCCTACCAAGCGAAGCGATATGGGTGCCGGATTCCTGAATGTCTATGAACTAAAATGGGAAGGTCAAAAGAAACCTGTTACTCTTTATTTGAATGTTTACGAAAAAGGAATTTTAATGGTTCCGATGGGATTGAGTTTGAAAAAGGAATAGTATAAAACTAAAATTATCTGCTTTTATAAATTCCAATCTTAATAGTCTATTGCTGCTATAAATTTGCTTTTTATTTTTTATCAAAATCTTGTCTTATTGTACTGCTATAATAACCTATTATGATACTTGAAAATGAAATTATGAATTACTTTTGCCATTGCTGGCACGAGAAATTCGTTCGTGTTAATAAACTGGATAAATTTATCTGTACAAAGAATAAGAACATGAAGTTTTTAGGAACAAAAATGAATTAAAAAAATAAATGCTATGCCTGGAATAACACCTTTACTTTTAATTCTTCTTCCAATATTATTTCAAATTATAATTGGCAGAAAAGCAATTGGCGAAACAATATCATTAAAATTTAGAACTGTTTGTTTTATGAATTTCATATTACAGATTATCTTTTCTATTCTCTCTTTTTATGCTGCTTCTTATAATATGCAAACCCTTAACGGGCAAAATTACAGATGCGGAATGTGGATTGTTGGGTTTATTGGACTTTTGCTAATTTCCTCTTTCTTATTGATTGCAACAATGATTATACAATACTTTATCAAGAGATCTTACCAAAATTAAGTAATAATATATGATTAAAACTAAAACGGCTTTTACCCTTTTTTCCATTTTAACTATTATCATATTCCCATATTATATAATCTATGTCAATTCAGATATCTTATCTTCTATAATTCCCGGCTGGAATACTACTATTCTTCCAGTAAGAGTTGCTTCACAATTAATTAAGTTTATTACCCTTTGCATTGTAAGCTTTTATTATTACAAGCTTTCCAGAAATAGTATAAAGATCGATTTAAAAAAAATTTTACTCCATTTATCACTGACACTTCCAGCTATTTTGGCTGCAAAACTAAATGTATATCATTTGGTCGAAATGAATTTATACAATCCGGAAAGTTTCTTGTCACAGATTCAAATGGTAATTTATATTAATGTAGTACTCAATATCCTATTTTTCACGGGTCAGATTTTATTTGGTGCCTACTATTTTAGACACAGAAAAAACAGCAATTATCTAGCTATAAAAAAGTAACTAAACAACCTATTTACAACATAATAGCAGCTACAAATCATGATGCGATTTATCGAACTAAAAGCTTTTTTTAGTTTAAGATCTTGCCCTTACAGGTTTTAAAACAACAATCGTTTTTTGATAACGCCATACTATTACCAAGACTCTTTCAGAATAATTTTCAAGCAATTGCTTTTCTAATAATATGATAAATATCATTTAGCAGTTTTTTGCAATATCTTAATATTGCTCCTAATTAAACATTTATGATTGTAGATAAACTTACACGGAAATCGTATAATTCTATTAAAGCTTCCAGCCCCCGATAGAAGCGGAAATCATTTTTTGAGAAAGCCTTTTTTTTTCTGGTTTTTGCAGAGCGACTAAAGGAAGCTCCCGCAAAGGCCAAGAAAAAAAAGGGTTTAGAGAAAAGCATTACAGCGGATAGCAGGATTGGCTTCTTAAAATAATCTTAAATCTTAATCTCGTATTCATAAATCATAACTACCTTTGCACTGTCAAAAAATCATATTATGAACATACAACATATTCCTCAAATTAAGCATACTGAAAGTGGTAACTTCTTTTTATTGGCGGGACCTTGCGCTATTGAAGGAGAAGAAATGGCTCTTAGAATTGCTGAAAAATTAGTTGGTATTACCGACAAACTTCAGATTCCTTATGTATTTAAAGGATCTTTTAAAAAAGCAAACCGTTCGAGAATTGATAGTTTTTCCGGAATTGGTGACGAAAAAGCATTAAAAATTTTAAGAAAAGTTTCTGAAACTTTTCACGTTCCAACGGTAACAGATATTCATACAAATGAAGATGCTGAAATGGCAGCGCAATACGTTGACGTTTTACAAATTCCTGCATTTCTTGTTCGCCAGACTGACCTTGTTGTTGCTGCGGCTAACACAGGAAAAGTGGTAAACTTGAAAAAAGGTCAATTTATGAGCCCTGAAAGCATGAAACATGCTGTACAAAAAGTATTGGATTGCCACAACGAAAATGTAATGGTTACGGATCGTGGTACTATGTTTGGCTACCAGGACATGATTGTTGATTTTAGAGGAATTCCTACTATGCAACAATATGCATCTACGGTTCTTGATGTAACGCACTCGTTGCAACAACCTAACCAAACTGCCGGTGTTACGGGCGGAAGACCTGATATGATTGAAACTGTTGCTAAAGCGGGTATTGCTGTGGGTGTTGATGGTATTTTTATCGAAACTCATTTTGACCCTGCTAACGCAAAAAGTGATGGTGCCAACATGTTACATTTAGATTATTTTGAAGGCTTAATGACCAAGTTAGTTGCCATTAGAAAAACAGTTAACTCATTTTAAATTTTTAATACTATTTTCATTGAAAACAAAAATTTTATTTTTCTTTCTGATGTGTGTTTCTTTAAACACTTTTGCTCAGGAAGAAATCACAGTACAAAGATATACAGCTCATAATAAAGGAAAATTTTTCGTTTCCTGGGGAGGTAACAGAGATAGTTATACTAAATCTGATGTAAACTTTAGAGGTAAAGATTACAACTTTACGGTTAATGACATGAAGGCTCATGATAAACCAAAAGGATGGCATCTTGACTATGTAAATCCTGCAAACATGACAATTCCTCAGACTAATTTTAGAATGGGATATTTCATTAGCGATCACTACAGTGTTTCTATTGGATGGGACCACATGAAATATGTAATGACTCAGAATCAAACAGCTAATGTTAATGGTTATATTAATTTACCTGCTGATCAGGCTGGATCTTATTATAACGGAGATTACAATAATAGACCTGTAGATATGTCTCTAAATGGTGCTCAGGAAGGCGGCTATGATAAAGGTACTGCTCAGGGAAATCCTCCTGCTTTTTTAATGTACGAACATACAGATGGTTTGAACTATATTAATACTGAGGTTTCAAGACATGATGATATTTCTAAATTGTTTGGCATTACTAATACTGACAAAGTACAAATTAATCTAACTGAGGGTTTAGGTGCAGGGCTTTTATATCCTAAAACCAATACCACTCTTTTAGGAAAGGAACGTCATGATGATTTTCATATTTCAGGATATGGTTTATCTGCAAAAGCGGGTATTAACTTTACTTTCTTCAAATATTTCTACTTGCAAGGTGAGCTAAAAGGCGGTTACATCAACATGCAGGACATTAGAACTACAACAAGCAGTGAAGATAAAGCTTCGCAGGACTTTTTCTTTTTCCAGAGAATTATTGCTGTAGGAGGGATTTTCAGAATCTAATATCTCATAAAACATATTTAAAAAATAGTTATCATTTTGGTAACTATTTTTTTTTGCCTTTTATTTGTTATCATTAATTAGTTGCCAACAGATTTTACGGATAAAACTGATTTACACAGCCTTTTTTGAATAACGATGTATTTTTAATCCAGCGAAACCCCTTATAACCCGTTAAATCTGTGCGCCATTTTTGACTTTAAAAGAACACTAAATATAAACATGAAAAAATCAAAATATCTATTTGTCGGAATTACATTTTTATTGAGTTTTAGCTGTGCTTTGTTTGTTGCGATGCAGGTTTTTCCCAATAATCCGTTTTCGGGAACAAAAACGAAGACAGCAACTACTTTGACAGATAAAGTTCAGGATGGTGATCTTATATTTCAAACTTCGGAATCAAGTCAATGTGAAGCGGTTCGAATTGCGACAAACTCAAAGTTTTCCCATTGTGGGCTTATCTATAACATCAACGGAAACTGGTTTGTTTTTGAAGCCGTACAGCCTGTAAAACTGACTCGCCTTGAGGATTGGATCAACCACGGAAAAGATCAAAAATATCTGGCAAAAAGATTAAAAAATGCGTCAACCCTATTAACTCCGGCCACACTGCAAAAAATGAAAGATTACAGCCAGCGTTTTATGGGCAAAGAATATGATGCCTATTTTGATTGGTCTGATACAAGGATTTATTGCTCTGAACTGATCTGGAAAATCTATAAAAATGGTGCTAATATCGAATTATCAAAACTAAAACAACTGAAAGATTTTAATCTGACTGATGCAAGAGTAAAAAAGGTATTAAAAGAAAGATATGGAAACGATATTCCGCTTGAAGAGAAAGTTGTTGCGCCTTCTGATTTAGTCGATTCTGATTTACTGAAAACTGTAATTGATACGTATTAAAATTAATTGCCCGCTGATTTAACTGATCTGACAGATTAACGCAGAAAATGTAATACAAAAAAAGCGATGAGAATAAACTCATCGCTTTTTTATTATACTTATTTTTTATACTATCTTATGTCAAAATTTCCATATATATATTGATAAACTGGCATATATGACAAATATTCATCGGGGTTAGAACAAAATGTCAGAAGAAATAAATCAGAACCTTTTACAAAATAATATTGAAGAATAGTGGCAAATCTTCCATCATCTAACATTGTTTTATAAACAATTTCCTGACCTGTTACATTATTTTTTATAACTTTTCTATTCGAAATAATTTCGTTAGTAACTCCAATTCTTCTGTCAATTATCTTTTTGAGCATTTTAGGTTTAATGTTAGAATAACCCATATCACTAATCCTTAAACTAATATTTTCAATAAAATTATCATTCGGAGAACTTTTTTCACTCAATAATATAAATGATTTTTGAAGTGAATCTGTTTTTTTAAGATACCAATTGGAAGGAAACAGTAGGGAATATTTTTTCTCACTAATGTATAACTTGTCATAAGCATTTTCAGCATTCTGCTGACTGTAACAAAATGTTACAAAAAACAAAAAACCAAGTTCAAAAAACCACTTCATAAACACCTTAGTTTGCCGTTGGCAAAACAATTCCGTTTTGATCCATTAGATATAGTAATGATGTCATTGTTGCAGCCCCAAGTTCTAGTTCTCTCTTATTTATTGCGTCAAATTTATCATTTGCTGCATGGTGATAATCGAAATAACGTTGTGAATCTGGTTTTAAACCTGCTTTAACAATCGCTTTAGACGTTAAATGACCAATATCTGAACCTGCGTGCCCAATTGTAAAACTGTGCACTAAATAAGGCTCAAAAAGAGGCGTATAGTCTTTTATCTTTTTATAATTCGTGTCATCAGCTTCTATAGAAAATCCTCTTGGGCTAAATCCTCCTGAATCACTTTCCAGAGCAAAAATATGATTTTCGTTATTTTGTTTAGAAACTTCTTCATATTTTGCTCCGCCTTTTCCGCCATTTTCTTCATTCATAAACAAAACTACACGAATCGTATTTTTAGGTTTGTAGTTTAAGTTTTTAAGAATACGAATTACTTCCATACTTTGCACTACTCCTGCTCCATCATCATGAGAACCATCGGCTAAGTCCCAGGAATCTAAATGTCCGCCAACAACCATAATATTTTGTGGATTAACTGTTCCAGTTAATTCTCCAATTACGTTATGAGATAAAACATCCGGCAAAGTCTCGCAGGATTGTTTGAAATAAAATTTTAAAGCAGGATTCGCTTTTAAAGACTTACTTAGCAATTCGGCTCCATTTGTACTAACAGCAGCAGTTGGAATATATTCTTCTTTTGGCAAATCGCCATAACTTTGAGCTCCCGCATGAGGAAAATCATCTAAACGTAAATTCATCGAACGAACAATAGATCCTACAGCACCAAGTTTAGCGGCTTCCTTTGCTCCTGCAAATCTTTGATCTACACAAGCTCCGTACGAAACAAAAGTTTCGATATTTTCAGGATTCATTGGTCTGTTAAAAAACACAATTTTACCTTTTACTTTAGATCCTAAAGTTTTTAATTCCTCAATACCTTGTACTTCTACAATTTCTGCTGTAAGCCCGGTTTTTGCAGTTGCAATCGAGCCTCCTAAAGCGCAGATTGGCACATTTGTTTTCACTTTTCCGTCTAAGATATAGGCGGTTTCTTTTTCGCCGCGAACCCAATGTGGTACCATAACTTCTTGTAAATACACTTTATCAAGTCCTAATGTTTCCAACTGTCTTTTTGTATATTGTACGCCTTCTTCAGCACCTTTAGAACCTGACAAACGGCTTCCGATATCGTTAGACAAATATTCTAACCAACTATAACATTTTGCCTCGGTCAGAGCTTTTTTATAGAATAATTTAATGTTCTTTTCTTCATTTGACTGTGCAAAAGAGGTCAATCCGCTTAAGACTAAAGCAGTTATAAGAATCGTTTTTTTCATTGGGTTTATGACGTTTTTTTGGGTTGTTACGCAAAGGAACAAAATTCTTTAGAACTGCCGGAGTTTCTCACTCAATATTCTCACAAAAAAAACTCTAATTACAAACCTGTTCGTTTATAATTAGAGTTTTTATCATTTTAATAAAATAAAGCTATTTTACTTCGATAATCTTATTCTCTGTTCCAATTCCATTTTCATTAAAAGCTTCGATAGTAAAGTAATACTTTGTTCCTTTGTCTAAACCTCTAAAATCATACGAATTATCTCCATACACCATAATGGCATTGTATAATTTATCAGGCGTGATACCGTAATAAATATTGTAACCAATGGCATCCGCTTGTTTTTTCCAGGAAATCATAGCATTTCTTGAATCTGTTTTATTTCGATCTACTTTAAGCGAGTTAACAGCTTTTGGTTTTTCTAATAATCCATTACCAAATACTCTGAAATCAGAGATCGCAAACAATCCAGATGCATTATGAATATTTTCCATTTTGATGTAACGTGCTTTAATTGCTTTCGTTAACTCTACATAATCATGAGGAACATCTTTGTCATTTTTAGATTTATCGACTACTAATGTCCAGTTCTGCGCATCATCAGACATATAGATTTTATATTGATAATAAATATCCATTGCTTTATTAAACTGAGTCGCTTTATGATCTGCATAATTAATCTGCAATGCCTTAATTTCCATTGGTCGGCCTAAATCCATCTGAAGCCATTCTCCGGCATCAGCTGTTTTAGCAGACCAATAGGTTTGAATATTTTCATCGGTTAAATTTTCAGCACCGTAGCAGAATTTCTCGTATACTTTTTTACCGCCATTATCCATTCTGTGTGTTTCCACTTCCATACATTCTTCAGAAGAAGAAACTGTTACCGGTTTTTTATACGAAAGTAACATCCATCCTGATGAAGCTCCTTTTGTCTGATCACGCTCTTGTGTTGGCAATACAATTGGAAAATCGCCGTAAGAAGTGATAGAATACATGACATCATCTTTATCAAATCCCGCAGGAAACATATCGATACGGCGCTCAAAACGATCTTTTATCGAAATTTTGCAAGTCCCGGTATTCCAGTAATTGCCAAAATTATCAGCAAAAGTATTTCCGTGTCCTGCTCCAATTACAAATCCTCCCGGTTTATATGACATTGGATTGTGTTTTTGATATTCAAAAGGCCCTAGCGGACTATTACCAACGTGAACTCCATTTGCATATCCTTTAAATTCAGTCGCCGGAGCACCATATTGCATATAATATTTTCCGTTGTGTTTGGTCATCCATGCACCTTCTATAAAATCACCCCAAGGTGCAGGTTCCATATCATTGTTAGGTCCAAAACGTTCCCAACCGTGGTTTTTAGGATCAAGTCCCACTACTTCTTTAATTTGTCCGTACGGACGCTGAATATCTTCTACTTCAGTTGCAGCGTATAGCTTTGCATAGTCTGCCTGATTACCTATTGGCAACCACGTTTTATAATCTACTTCGGTACCAACAAGAGGTAATTTTCCGCTTGAACCGTAATACATATATACTTTTTTATCATCATCCTGAAAAATAGCAGGATCCCATGTTGGCAGCATTGCTTTGTCTACGTGCCTTGTCCATCTTCCTGATTTAGGATCAGCTGTTTTCCAGATTGGGTGATCTTTCTTCCAGGTTGAACCTACATAAAATAAGGTATCATTTACAACCCATGCCGCAGGTGCGCACTGATCATCATCGCCCGGCTGTCTTTGAAAACTTCCATAAACGAAATTCCAATCTGACATATCCTTGCTCCAAAAGAAACCTGCCTGATTGGTAGCAAATAAATAATACTCGCCCTTGTAAGTAATAATTACCGGATCTGCACTTGAACGGCGCGATTCCGGAATTCCGTTATGATTATGAGTGGTATAATTGTACCCAATATTAATTGGATTACAGTAGGTTGTAGCTGTTTTGTTAGGATCAAACCATTCTGTTTTACCCGGAATACTGGATTTTTGTGCCGAGATATTGGTATTAAATCCTATCAAAAGCAACAAAAGCGATAGAGACGATAGTTTATACATTTCTTTTATTTTTTGTTTTTAAAATTAGATCTCATAGTTTAAAATCTAATTCTCACTCTTTATTCTTTAATCTTTAATCTTTCGTTTAATAATTCAGGTTCATTGGTGGTGATATAATCGAATTTGTTTTCGATAATCCAATCCATAACATCAGCATCATTAACGGTCCAGACATTCAGGGTAATATTGTTGTCTTTTGCTTCTTTGATCCATTCAGGATGTTTTTGAAAAAAAGAATAATGATAATCAACACCTGAAATATGGTCTGAATTTACTTCTTTTGGAGATTTATTACCTTCAAGATATTGCAAAGAAGTTCTTTGATCTACTTGTCTGATTTGCTTCAGTATATCATAATCAAAACTAATGTATCCGGTAATTTTTTCGGCCTGAAGCTTTTTGATCACTTCAACCGTTTTTAGCGCCGTCGTTTTTCCTCTTTCTTTACTTATTTCCGAAGGTTTTATTTCGCAGACCAAAAGAGTGTGTTTATTGTTTCTTTTACCTTCTGTAATATATTCGTGTAAGGTTGGCAATTTCTCCCCATTCGAAAGTTTAAATTTTATTAAGTCTGCATAATTTGTTTCTTCAATAAGCAGTTTATTATAATGGGCATCATGATTGATTACAAGAGAATCATCAGCCGTTCTCCAGACGTCAAATTCTGAACCGGCAAGTTTTAGATCAATAGCATGCCTAAGGGAAGCTATTGAATTTTCTGGCAGGTTATTTTTTTTCCAGGCTCCGCGATGCGCTACAACAACATCTTTTTTTGCACTGCAAGAGGAGAAAAGAGCTATTGTCAGTATTAAAAAAAATGCACCGGATATTTTAATTGTGTTCATTTTATAAAAATTAAAATTTATGATCTATAGAATTTACTTACAAAAGACAGACTAAAAAGCTAAAAAAAGGCCCTCCGAACTAACTACGGAGGGCCAATCAATAATAAATAAACCAACTATTTAGTTAACTCAAAACTAACTTTCTTATCGGCATTTGAATTTCCTCCAACGAAAACATCAAAATGTCCAGGTTCTGCTACGAATTGTAAATCAGAATTATAAAATTTTAAATCTTCAACTGTGATATCAAAAGTCACGGTTTGTTTCTCCCCTTTTTTAAGTGTAATTTTTTGGAAATTTTTCAATTCTCTAACTGGTCTTGTTACTGAACCTACTAAATCTCTGATGTATAACTGAACAACTTCTTTTCCGTCATAGTTTCCTGTATTTGCAACATCAACTGTCACTTTTAATTTTCCTGCAGGATTCATTTTATCAGATGAAATTTTCACATTTGAATACTCAAAAGAAGTATAACTTAAACCGAAACCAAATGGGAATAATGGCTCATTTCTCTCATCGATATAGTTAGATCTGAATTTTTCGAATTTACCTTCTGTGTTAGAAAGTGGTCTTCCTGTATTTTTATGAGCATAGTAAATTGGCAATTGACCAACACTTCTTGGGAAAGTTGATGTTAATTTTCCTGAAGGATTTACATCTCCAAATAAAACATCAGCAATAGCATAACCTGCTTCGCTACCTGCGAACCAAACATTTAAAATTGCAGGAACAGTTTCGTTTTCTTCTTTAATCACTAATGGGCGACCATCAAATAAAACTAAAACAACTGGTTTTCCTGTTTTCAATAATGCGTTTAATAAATCTTTTTGTGCTTGTGGAATTTCTAAATTCGTACGGCTGCTTGATTCTCCACTTAATTCAGCAGATTCTCCAAGTGCAGCAACAATTACATCTGATTGATTAGCCACTTGTAAAGCTTCAGCTAATAATTCTTCTTTTGAACGGGCATCACGGTGTAACGTTTTACCAAACATGGTTGCGTTTGTCTCAAAAGTTTCATCATAATCTAAATTACTTCCTTTTGCATATAATACTTTCGTAGATTTTCCTGCTACTTCTTTGATTCCTGCTAAAAGTGAAATAGCATTTTCCATTTTTGTAGCTACACTCCATGTTCCGGGCATATTTTCTTTAGCATCAGCCAATGGCCCGATTAAAGCAATAGTTCCTGATTTTTTAAGTGGTAAAACCTGCCCTTGATTTTTTAATAAAACCAATGATTGTGCTGAAATTGATCTTGCTTCTTTTCTGCTGCTTGCAGTAAAGATCTCCGTTTTTGCTCTGTTAGCATCACAATATTTATAAGGATCCTGGAACAATCCAAGGTCATATTTAGCCTCCAAAATAAGTTTAACAGCATTATCGATTGTTTCGATAGTTACTTTCTTCTCATCTAATGATTTTTTCAAAGTAGTTAAGAAACCTTCTCCAACCATATCCATTTCAACACCAGCATTTAAAGACTGCGCAGATACCGCTTGTAAATCTCCCATTCCGTGTTCGATCATTTCAGGAATTCCTGTAAAATCTGTTACTACGAATCCTTTAAAGCCCCATTCTTTTCTTAAAATATCTGTCATTAACCATTTGTTTCCTGTTGCGGGAATTCCGTCTACTTCATTAAAAGAAGCCATAACAGAACCTACACCAGCGTCAACAGCTGCTTTGTAAGGAGGGAAATAATCGTTGAACATTCTGATACGACTCATATCAACTGTATTGTAATCACGACCACCTTCTGGAGCACCGTATAAAGCGAAATGTTTTACACACGCCATGATCGAATTATTTTTTGTAAGATCATGTTGTTGGTATCCGTTTACCATCGCAGTTGCAATTCGGCTTCCTAAGTAAGGATCTTCTCCTGAACCTTCAGAAACTCTTCCCCAACGAGGATCACGAGAAACATCAACCATTGGAGAGAATGTCCAGTTGATACCATCAGCACTTGCTTCCTGCGCTGCAATTTGAGCACTTCTTTCGATCAATCCCATATCCCAAGTACAAGATAATCCTAACGGAATTGGGAATGTTGTTTCGTAACCGTGAATAACATCCATTCCAAAAATCAATGGAATTTTCAATCGGCTCTTTTCAACAGCTATTTTTTGTACTTCTCTAATTTTTTGAACAGATTTTATATTGAATAAACCTCCTACTTTTCCTTCAGCAATTTTCGTAGCCACATCAGAACTGTTTGCTTGTCCTGTAGTAATATCTCCAGAAGTTGGTAAATTAAGCTGACCTAATTTTTCATCTAATGTCATTTTCGACAATAACTCAGCTACAAACTCTGACCTTGGTTTAATTTTTACTGCGTTTTTAGTATTCTTTTTCTGGGCATAACCCAAAACAGCACATCCTAAAAATAGTAAGACTAATTTGTTTTTCATTCTATTGTATTTATTTGTTTGTATTCATTTTTCTTTGTTTAAACATCCAGTCATAAATCTCCTGATTGTCATAAACTCTTGTCCAGCTATCGTGACCTGCATCATCAAAAATGGTTAATTGGACATCCTTTGCATTGCATTTTTTCAATTCTTTGTAGATTGTAATTGCATAATCTACTTTTACCACATCGTCTAATAATCCGTGGAAAATTCGGGTTGGGATAGCAGCTATTTTACAAGCATTTTCCAGCTCAATAAAATCAACAAAACCTGAAATAGGCACTATTGCGGCAAACTTATCCGGATATGAAAGTGCGAGATTCCATGCTGCCCAGCCTCCTGAACTTAGACCTGTAACATATATTCTATCAGCGTCTATTTCGTTTTCTTTTTGAACCTTTAAAATCAATTCATTAATCGATTCAATATCCCAATTTTCATCTTCTTTGCATTGCGGTGCTAATACATAAGCATCTAACTGATGTGTTTTAAGATATTTTAAAGGGCCATTGATCTTTACTTTTTCAATGTCTGTACCTTTTTCTCCATCTCCAGAAATAAATACTATTAATGGCTTTTTTTCCTTTGTATTTGCCGGTTTGTGTAAAGCATAACCTAATTCATGTTTTACGACTATAACCGTATTTATTTTTCCGGTAGTTTCAGTCTGAGCAAAACTCATTACTGAAAAAAGAACCATCAATAACGCTAAACTGTTTTTCATTTTAAACGTTATTAAAAACCGTATTTCCCGGATTTAAATCCAAGTTTTACCAAACCTTGTTTTACTTCAGGAGCATTCATGAATAATTTCCATAATAAACCTGTGCGGTAATTTTCGATCATCACTACTTCAGGTCCCTGATCGATTGCCAAATAACGTTTTGCTACCCAATTATTTCCTAAACTAAGGGCATCATAGAAACCTGCATCTCCCCAGGTTTGATCTTTATGATTTTCATAAAGATTACGTATCACGGCCATTGATTCTTTTGGAGTATACACAATTGAACTTATTGCTCCTGTTGGTGATATAACCCCAACATCATTTGTTGGAAAATGTGCATTATACCCAATTGATCCATCAGGATTTCTTGAATAAGATGCTGTTAATCCCCAATAATCAGCGCCATAACCTGCAAATTTCTTTGGATTTTCAACACAATATTCATAATCTATTTTAACCTGATTTACATTCAGATCCCAATAGTTGGCATATTTATCTGTTAATTGATTTGGATCAAGTCCTACATAAGAATAATGTGCCCAAAATAATGGTCCGCCAAATTCCTCTGCTCCATTATGCTTTAAAATCAATGGAATATTATATTTTGTTTTAGAAGTCACTATTCCGCCACTTCTCGCCCAGCCTTCATGGTATGCTTTTGCATCTATTGCATGTGTTGGCGAAGACGCTCCAAGAACATATGTAATCAAACATTCGTTATATCCCTCAAGCGGAAAATTCATTTGCCAGTCGTAATTTGGCGACCAGTGCCAGTACAATACATTTTTATTGTTTGTATACCATTGCCAGTCTACGCCTTTCCAAAGTGCATCATATTTTTGAGCTACAGCTTTGTCTTTTTCAGAACCGTCTTTTAGATATTCGCGAACAGTAATAATCCCTGCAACCAAAAATGATGTTTCGACTAAGTCTCCACCATTATCCTTGGTTCCAAAAGGTTTTACTTTTCCGGTATTTCCGTCTATCCAATGCGACCACGCTCCGTGAAAACGATCTGCTTTGCCTAAAAAGTCAGCAATTTTGTTTAGTCTTTCAACTCCTTGTGCTTTGGTAATATAACCTTGTGATATTCCGGAAACAATTGCCATAAGTCCAAAACCTGAACCTCCGGTTGTTACAATGTTTGGGTCATTATCAGGATAAAATCCATCCGGATGATAGCGTTCTCTTGCTAATCCAGAATTTGGTTCTGCATAATCCCAGAAATATTTGAAAGTTTGTTTTTGAACAATAGCTAAAAGTTCATCATCTGTTAATTTAACCACAGAAGTCTTTTCGGCAACTTTATCTTTCGACTTTTCACCAATTGACCCACAACCAAAAAAACTCAATGCTAATAATAAAACTGAAATTCTAACCATTATAATAAAATTTGAAAACAATTAATAAAAATCACTCCTTTCACAAGAAAGGAGTGATTTAAAAAAATTTAATTAGTAACCACCAGGGTTTTGTTGAGAAAGTCCACCTGCTTCTCTTAAGAATGTAGTTGGAACTGGCCATAACTCATGTTTTCCAACAATAAAAGTTTTTCCATCTGCTGCCATAGCTGACTGAGCTTGTCCTGTTCTCACAAGATCAAACCATCTGTCATGCTCAAAAGCAAATTCTAATCTTCTTTCTTTATAGATTGCTTTTCTAATATCTGATTGAGAAGTAAAAGGAGTATCTCCTAAACCTGCTCTTTTACGAATTTGATTTACTAAAGGAATAGCTTCAGAAGTTTGTCCTAATTCATTCAAAGCTTCAGCTTTCATTAAGATTACTTCTGCATATCTTAAATATCTAAGATTTGTATCTGTAAATTCTACATTATAAAAAGATGATGAATACGCTTTATAATTATACATTGCATTTGCTACAGTAGAAGGAACTTCTCTACCATCATACAAAAATGATCCTCTGAAAATAATAGTAGCTGCACGTCTTACATCACCTGGCTCATAAGCATCTGCTAAACCTTTAGTTGGTGTATTGAATCCCCAACCCCATCCTCCAGCACCACGTGGTGCCTGAGAAACAGTGTAGTTTCCAATTCCGAAACCTGGAGTGGCCGTTGTACCAACTCCATCAATTTCAAAAATAGATTCATCACCAAATTCACCTTCTTTTTTATATTGAAGAGAATAATCTGAAACTAAGCTATATCCGGTTACTTTATCACAATTGTCAATTACTTTTTGCCAATTTTTTTGATATAAGTTTACTTTTGCTAACAAAGCATAAGCTGAACCTTTAGAAACTCTTTTTTTATCATTTCCTACGTAAGCGCCTTTTTCTGGTAAAGCTTCAATAGCATCTGCCAAATCTTTTTCGATAAAAGTATAAACTTCTGCAACTGACTTGCGGGTTAACTGCATTTGTTTATCAGCATCTGAAATTGGAACACCTGATAAGTGATCTACAATAGGAACTCCGCCATATCCTTTTACTAAAGTAAAATACATGAAAGCTCTCATAAATTTAGCTTCACCTGTTAATCTGGTTTTTAATTCAGGAGTAACTTTATCAAGTTTAGGAAACATCTCTAAGGCTTGATTACATCTGTTTATTCCCGCATAATTAGCATTCCATGTAGATTCAAATGATGGTGTTGAAGCATTATAAGTTAAAGCATCAATGATATCTTTATCTCCACCTGCATCACCAGGATCAGAACCTTTATCTGCATCATCTGTAATGATACTTGAAACTGCATTCCAGCCAAACGAAGACATTTCCCATCCTAAAAACTGATTGTAAATTGCTGTTACAAAACCAGTAGCACCTTCATCACTGTTTACCAACGCCGGATCTACCGGAATTGATTCTGTCGGACTTACATCCAAAAAGTCATCTGCGCATCCTGCAAAGAGCAATCCGGAAAGCACAAACATTGATATATATATTTTTTTCATGATATTAAAATTTTAAATTAGCACCTATAACAAATGATCTCAATGATGGATAAGCATCTAACTCAACTCCTTGAGTACCTTCAACCAATTTACCATCGCCTGTAACGTCAGGAGAGAATCCTGAGAATTTTTGCGTAATAAACGGATTGATTGCATTTACATATATTCTACAGTAGCTAAAAAACTGATCATCTTTTAAAGGAAGTTTATATCCTACAGTAATGTTATTGATTCTAAAGAAATCTGCTGATTCTAAGTAATATGTTGAAGCAACAGGAGTCACGTTAGAAGGTGCAGGATTAGAAGATGTTGTATTTGTTGGTGACCAGAAATCACGTGCTGTTGAAGCTTCGATATTCTCACCTCCAAAACGTTGTGCTTTTTTACCATTATACACTTTAGCTCCTCCTGTTCCGTATCCATCAACAGAAAAATCAATATTTTTATACGTTAACCCCATTGTAACTCCGTAAGTAGAAGTTGGTAAAAGTGATCCTACGTATTTTTTATCAGTTCTCTCGTTTAATGCTGTCTGAACTACTTTTTCTCCGTTTGCGTTATAGTATAACATGTTACCATTAGCCTGATCAATTCCGGCAAATTCATACATATAGAAACTACCTAAAGGCTGTCCTACAGAAGTATTATCAAGAATTTTTGTGTTTTGACCATTTCCTAAACTTCCTCCGATGATAGGAGATAACTGAACGTTTTTAAGATTAGTAAGCTCATTATTATTATGGGAGAAGTTACCTCCAACCCAGTAGCTTAAATTATCATTTATTTTGTCATCCCAACGTAATGCAATTTCATAACCTTTGTTAGATACTTCTCCAATATGTGAAGGTGCAGCTACTGTAATTCCTGAAGCTGAATATGGTTTAACATTCAAAATTGTGTTTGTTGTTTTTTTCTCATATAAATCAAAAGATCCTTTTAATCTACTTTTAAACAATTCAAAATCAACACCACCTGAAAGTTCTTCTACAATTTCCCAAGATAAGTTAGGGTCAACTTGTGAGTTGATTGTTGTTCCTGAACCAAAAGGATAATCTAATCCAGAAGTAAAAGTTTGAGTATTCAATGGTACATTTTGATTACCTAATCTACCCCAAGAACCTCTTAATTTTAATAAATCAATTGTTTCTACTTTACTTAAGAAACTTTCTTTAGATACAATCCATCCCAAACCAACTGATGGGAATGTTCCCCAACGCTTGTCATCAGCAAATTGTGATGATCCGTCACGTCTTACAGTACCTGTAAGTAAATATCTGTCCATCAATTTGTATTGAAAACGCGCAAAATAAGATTGTAATCTTCTTTGGTTCAAAGCTTCATCTTTATATCCTGTTACTGAACTTGCAACATTCACATCTTTTAATGACCAATAGTCCGCATTTGGATTAACATTCTTTCTGTCGATAGTCAATTTCTCTCTTGTACCTTGAACATTCGCCTCGATACCAGCAGTAACTTCAACATCATGAATATTAGCAAAAACTTTATTATATGTAAAGTAGTTAGACAAATTCCAATTAAAATATTGGTCTCTGCTTCTTGTCAATGTGTTAACATTCAAATCTCCAGGGTACTTTGATTGTACACGCGTAGGATCTGCAGATAACCAAAGTGCTACGTTATCAACATAATTGTACTGTTTGTAAGTATAAAACTCTCCATTAAATTGTGAAGTGAATTTTAATGATTTGATAATTTCATAATCTAATTTCAAACCACCTTGCAAAGTAAGAGTTTGTTGTCTCTCATTTGTATAATCTAATTGAGCTACCGGATTTCCAACATTATTGAATGATTCACCAGTTTCTCCTACAACTCCATTTGAAATAAATGGCACACCATATTTTCCATCAGCATAACGCACAGGAACTAGTGGAGATTGTCTGTAAGCATTCGTAAATGCACTTAATGGCATTGGAGTATTTTTGATTGTACTCACACTCATATTTTGAGTAAGTTTCACTTTATCAGAAAGTTTGAACTCATTGTTGTTTCTGATTGTTGTACGTCCGTAATCAGATCCGTTTAGAATTCCTTTTTCTTCATAATTTCCAACACTAAAAAAGTATTTTACGTTTTCTGAAGACCCTGAAATTGCGATATTGTTTTGAGTATAAGATCCCGTTCTTGTGATCTCATCAAGCCAATTAGTATTATAAGGCTGATTTGCAGAGAATCTGCCTGCTGGGAAAGCTCCACTGAAAGCAGCATTACTATAACGAACATATTCGTCAGCATTTGCCATTTTTACAGTTTTTAGAGGAGTTCTAAAACCTGCAAAACTTTCAACTTCTACATTCATTTTTCCTTTTCCTGCTTTTGTTGTAATCATAATTACACCATTTGCCCCTCTTGTACCATAAATAGCTAATGAAGATGCATCTTTCAAAATTTCATAAGATGTAATGTCATTAGTATTAATGTTGTTGATATTGTCAGTTGGCATACCATCTACAACATATAAAGGATTTCTTCCTCCTAATGCTGTACCTGCTCCCCTGATCACAACAGAAGGTGTACTTCCTGGCACATCAGAGCTAGATACCTGAACACCGGCAGCTTTACCTTGAATAGCCTGAGAAGCATTCAATACTTTCATTTTTGTAATTTCTTCAGATTTAATTGAACTTACAGCAGATGTATTATCAATTTTCTTTCTGGTACCGTAACCAATAACTACAACTTCTTTTAAAGCAGTGTCACCTGCTTCTTTTAATGTGATTGTCATTGGAGCGGTCGTTGCTGCAATAGAAACAGCATCAAAACCTAACATTGAGATTTTAAGAATCTCCCCCTCTTTGGCATTAATTGTAAAATTTCCGTCGAAATCAGCATCTGTAGAAGTTCTGGAATTAGAAGCACTAATAACTGCTCCCGGAACTCCCATTCCACTACTGTCTACTACTTTTCCTTTAATTGCTTGTCCAGACATATATGCCGGCAATAGCAAAAGCGCTAAAAAGCTAAAAATAAAATTTTTCATACAGTTCGTAATCGTTTAAGTTAGTAGAGCCAAATTAAACAATTACAACGTTGTAGTACATCATACAACACTACAACATAGCTACATCATTATGTTAAAACATTAATATACACTAGTGAAAATCAGCACTCTAAATGTTAATTTATTATTATTAACATAACGTTATGATGTAGTAATGATGTATTGTAATTATATAAAAAAAGATACTTAAAAATATAATATCCTTAAAAAACAAATACAAATCTTACACACTTAATAAAAATTTTGAGAGATTATCTTCCTGAGAGAGGTTTAGCTTCTTTCTTAAACGATATCGGTGCAGTTCTACACCTCTAAATGAGATATTCATCATAGGAGCAATCTCCTTTGAAGAAAGATTCATTTTAAGGTAAATACATAATTTAATATCCTTTGGAGTAAGGTTAGGAAACTTCTTTGAAAGGTTTATTATAAACTCATTGTGAATTTGATTTAGATTCGTTTCAAAAGTTTCCCACTCGTGCTTATTTACTTCATTTATTTTGATAGCTTTTTTGATTTCACTTTTGAGTTTATTAAAATCTTTCTCTGAATCTAAAATGCTTTGTATATTTTCGATCATTTCACTTTGCTTTGCAATAGACAAAGATTTACCTGCAACTTCAGATGATTTAGTTTGCAGCTCGAGTTCCAGAATATGTTTTTCATACTCCTGAACATTCAATTCATTTTCCGCCTTTAGCTCCATTTCAAGAATTTCGCGCTGATGTTTTAATTCTTCGGCCTGCAATTTTAATTTTTGCATATAACGAAGCTTATTCCATTTATAATAGAAAAACAACACTGCTCCCACTATTAGTAAATAAAGCATCACCATCCAAATAGAAAAATACCAGGGTTCAGCAACTTTAAAATCAAAAGTGGACACTTTTTCATAGTTGGCGCCGTCATGTTTGTAAACAACAACAGAATGGTAACCACTGCTCAAATTATTCAGCTCAATTAATCCATTTGAAATTTGAATAAAATCTTTACTTTTGTTAATCTTATAAAATAAATTAGGCTTACTGGCACCATAAATCCCCGAGATCACATTTATTTTTAGTTCTGTATTGTATTTAATCTTTGAATCATTAGAAATTAGATTTTCTTCATTAAACGCTTCTATCTTAACATTTGAATTCTGTTTGTTAACATACTTTAATTGAAGAGAAATAAATCCGTCATCAAGATTGAGCAAATAATGATTTTGAGTTTTAAAAATTCTCAAGTTATCATTGATTAAAGTTCCTTTATAATACTTCTCCTGAATGATGTTCCATATAAATTTGTTTCCATTTGCGTGAATATGATATAAAATTCCATTTTGCAGTACCACAAAATGATCTTCGTCAATAGAGACTACATCGGTAATATTCTTGAAATTAGAATTAAACTGTTCATTCTCTTCAAGATTATTAGTAATCGAATTATAAGTGTACCATAGATTGTTGATTAGAAAAAGGATTTCTTTTCTAAATTCAAAAATCTTAACTCCAAAATCATTCTTTATTTTACTTTGCTGCGTGATATTCTCAACTTTTTTTGTTTTGTAATTATCATCAAAGACAACGCGATACAATCCACGGTAATTATCAGCAGCCCAAATTTCATTCTTTTTATTCTGAGCAACGTATTTAATAGGTTTCGAAAGATCATTAATAATCTTGTATTGCGTTAGGTCTGCAGGATTATCATAAACCAGGACTCCGCTATAGGTCGATTGAAAATAAGTATTATTGATACTGCTTTTAGATAAGTTCCATCCTCCGTTTATATTATTAATCTTAACCAAAGAGCCATTTTCATAACAAAAGTTTCCATCATTATGTCCAATGATAAACTTATTATTAATTTTAGTAATATTCCATGCCTGCCCTTGTGTATTAGGCATCATTTTAAACTTTCCTGAAACAAACTCGAAAATACCGTGATTTGATGCAATTAAATAGCCTTTGTCTATTGCAGCCACAGAATAAACAGAACCTAAAAGTCCCGAGTTATCATAAAAGAAAGATATTGGAGAGTTTATTTCTACATGGGTAATCCCATTATCCAAGCCAAGCCACAAATCATTTTCTTTATCAAAACCAATGCTCAAAACTGAATTGTTCTTTAACACATTGTTGCGATCAATGTTTTTATAGGTATCTGTATTGAAATCATAAATAAAAAGACCTCTGTTACCTGTTCCTATAACCAATTTATTGTTTTTAATAAATTTGGCTACATTAATCGTTGCTGCTTTTAAGGTCTCGTTTAATGGGTTATTCCAAGGTACTAAACGATCTTTTTCGACTATAAAAATTCCTTTTTTCTGAGTAAAAATATAATTCTTATTTTGGTACTTTTCGACAGCATGAACGACTGTATTTTTTAAGATATTCCAGCCTTTTGGGTTTGCAATCTTTGCCCCACTCATTTTAAAAAGACCTTTTTCGACCGAGGCTACGTAAACATCATTATCAACTACGAAACAATAGGATATTAGAAAAGGAAATCTGATTTTTTGAATGTGTTTTCCATTATAAATAAAAACATCATTAAATGATTGAAAATAAATAGACCCGTTGAATTTGAAAATTTTCCAGATTTCCTCATTGTCTTTTTCATCAAATAAGCGCAGATTTTTGGTGATCGAAACATAATGCATCTTTCCCTCTTTCCTATACCAATACCCAAACTCTTTATAGGAACCGGAATAGATTTTATCGCCTTCGATCATAATCGAACGGATAATGGTTTTATTAGGCAAAGTATATTTTTCCCACATTACGCCATCATATCGCAATAAATAATGGTTATTGGCAAAATACATGGCATTATCTTTTCCCTGAGCAACATTCCAGATTTGATTGTCGCCCTGGTAATCTGATTTATTATAGTTTTCTACAAAAGGAAGTAATTCTTGTGCCTGGATTTGTGAAGCAATTAAAAACAAGAAAAACAGTTTTAGAAGTGTCGATTTCAAAATATTCGGATTTATATTCAAAGATACTGACAAATATTTAAAAACATAAAAAAGCTCCTCGATTGAGGAGCTTTTTTATAGCTATAAACTACTTAAATATTTAATTAGAAAACACTAGTATTAATGTTAATACCCCAATTAGCAAACACAAAGGAGAATAATACTTGGTATCATTTAAGGCAAAATCTGAACTTTTATGTTTTTTGAAGAAGCCAACATAATTAAAATCTCCGATAGCTCTGAGGATAAATATAAAAGTGATGATCCAAAATCCATACCTATCGAGCCATATTGGCAAACTCACAGTTATACAACCATATTTTATCAAATAAAAAACACCAAAACCCAATAAACCAATAGCAACAATAAAAGTTGAAATTGTTCTGGGAATAAAAACTGGCGATCCATCGTCTTTAGTTGGTACGACCGAGTAACTCCCCCATTTACCTCCAAAACCCCAATAAAAATGAAGCATTGAAATCGCTGCAAAAACTAAAAACAGTATTATTGTAATGATAATCATTTGAAGTAATGTAAAGTCGTAAAATCAATTAATTCTGCAGCAATTGGTATACCTGATTTGCGATTTCATATTCTTCGTCTGTTGGTATTACTAAAACTTTTGTTTTTGAATTTGGCTTACTAATTTCTCTAATTTCCTTAGAACGAATCTGATTTTTCTCATCCTCTATTTCAATTCCAAAATAATCCATATCAGTACAAACCAATTTTCGCATATAGGATGAATTTTCGCCAATTCCAGCTGTAAAGATAATAGCATCCAGGCCATTTAAAGCAGCAGCATAAGAACCTATATATTTTCTGATACGGTAAGCGTTCATCAATAAAGCTAACTCACATTCCTTATTTCCTTTTGCCGCTTCTGATTCGATATCACGTAAATCGCTATATCCGGTAAGTCCTAACATTCCGCTTTGTTTCAGCAAAATCGAATTTACATCATCTGCAGAATACCCGAGATTCTTAACCATATAAAAAATAACTGACTGATCAATATCTCCTGTTCTGGTTCCCATTATTAAACCATTTGCCGGTGAAAATCCCATCGTATGATCAATGCTTTTTCCATCTTTTATTGCGGTCATACTACAACCGTTTCCTAAGTGAATGGTAATTATTTTAGAACTCTTCTCTAAATGCTCAATTGCCTTTTCTGAAACATATTTGTGGCTGGTTCCATGAAAACCATAAACCCTTACTTTATTCTCTGTTAAAAGATAATTAGGAATGGCATATTTGTACGCTTCAACTGGAATTGTCTGATGAAAAGCAGTGTCAAAAACTGCCACTTGTTTTGCGGCTGAAAAAATTTCTTCGGCAACATTTATTCCCACAAGATGTGCCGGATTATGCAATGGAGCCAGTTCTGAAAGTTCTTTTATTTTATCTTTAACTTCTTCAGTAATGATTGTGGTATCAGAGAAATAACTTCCTCCATGTACCACGCGATGACCAACTGCACCAATCTCTGATGTTGATTTTATAACTCCTTTTTCAGGATGTAAAAGCATATCAGCCACTTTTTGTAAACCTACTTTATGATTCGGAATTGGCAGCAATTCTTCTAGTGAGTCAGAAGAAGTTTTGAAGGTTACATTCGAAGTTTCTAAACCAATTCTGTCAATCATACCCGAACAAATTACTTCGTTTGTAGGCATAATCATTAATTGATATTTTATTGAAGAACTTCCTGAGTTTATTATTAATATTTTCATTGTTTATTATTTTTAGCCGCTAAGGCACTAAGTCGCTAATTTTTTGTATTTCCAAATTTTTGACGCTGATAAAACGGATTCGCTATCGCGAAGACACGGATCAAAACGGATTTTTTTAAGTATTATTTCAGAACGTAAAACTGATAATTTTTAATTCTTAATTTTTAATTGCTTACAATCCTTGCGCCTGAATCGCTGTAATTACTACTGTGTTTATAATATCATCAACCGTACAGCCACGGCTTAAATCGTTTACCGGCTTGTTTAAGCCTTGCAGCATTGGTCCGATAGCTAATGCTCCTGTTTCTCTTTGTACGGCTTTATACGTGTTATTTCCAGTATTTAAATCAGGAAAAATAAGTACACTCGCCTGCCCCGCTACTTCAGAATTCGGCATTTTGCTTTTTCCTACTTCACGATCCACTGCGGCATCGTACTGAATTGGGCCTTCAATTTTTAGATCCGGTCGTTTTTGTTTTACAATTTCAGTCGCCGTTCTCACTTTATCAACTTCATCTCCTTTTCCTGATGATCCTGATGAATAAGAAAGCATGGCTATTTTTGGTTCGATTCCGAAAGCTAAACTTGATTCAGCAGATGAAATAGCAATTTCGGCCAATTGTTCTGCTGTTGGATTTGGATTAATTGCACAATCACCAAAAACAGATACCCTGTCTTCTAAACACATAAAAAACACGGATGAAACTACGGATGAATTTGGTTTTGTTTTAATAAATTGCAGCGCCGGCAAAATGGTATGTTGTGTAGTATGTGCTGCTCCGGAAACCATTCCGTCAGCATGCCCTTTGTACACCATCATAGTTCCAAAATAAGACACATCTTCCATTAAATCCCTTGCCATGGTAATACTTACATTTTTAGCTTTTCGAAGCTCGTAATACGTATTTGCATAGTCCTCATAAAGCTCAGATTCTTTTGGATTGATAATATTGACTTTCGAAAAATCAAAGGTAATTCCAAGTTCTGCAACTTTATTTTCGATGTGTTTTTTATCACCAATTATAGAAATATCAACTACGTCCATATCTAATAATCTTGAAGCGGCAGTGATAATTCGGTCATCAGTTCCTTCAGGCAAAACAATATGTTTGCGATGTTGTTTGGCTCTTTTTACCATATTGTACTGGAACATCTTTGGTGTCATTCCTTCCGGCACAAAAGTGATCAATCGTTCAGATAAAGCGTCTACTGCTACATATTTTTCGAAAGTACTAATCGATGTTTCAATTTTATGGGTGTTGTTGGCGTAAATCTCTGATTTGATTGAACCAATTTTATTGGTAATACTGTACGTTCCGCCATCGACGGCAATAATAGGAACAATGGCAGAAAGCCCTTCGATTAGTTTTAAAATACTTTCTTCGGGAACTATATTTCCGGTTAGAATAATTCCTGAAATGGTTGGATAATTAGCCGATTCATTGGCTTGCAAAGCCCCTAAAATAATATCTGAACGGTCTCCGGGAGTAATTACCAAAGCATTATCATGCAAATGAACCAGGTAATTGTGCAATTGCATCGCACCAACGCTAAAATGCCCAATTTCGTTGTTTAAATAAGCACTGCCAAACAATACTTTTGCATCAAGCTGATTGACAATTTCCTGCATTGTTGGATTATTTAAACTAGAAATCAACGGAATTGTATTGATCAAGACGTTCCCTGGCAAACTTTTCTGTAACCCTTGTGTTACCAATTCTATATTCTCTAATTGAACTTTATTGGCGATAACGGATAAAACCTCAACATCTTTTATTTTAAAAGAATCGTAAATCAAATAAAGACTGTCTACCAATTCTTCTAATGTCTTTCCAACTCCAGAACCTATAATGATAGTTGGAATTCCAAGGTTTTTCGCAATCAAAACATTCAGATCTAATTCTATCGAAGTTCCTTCGCCTGTAAAGCTTGTTCCTTCTACCAAAACAAAGTCAAAACGTTCTTCAAGCTTTTTATACTTTTCGATAATCAGATCTAAAACCTCTCCTATTTTACCTTTGTTTTTCTTCTTGATCAATTTGCTTTTTGTAATTGCATACGCATCTTCAAATTTGATATCGAGATTAAAATAAGACAAAACTGTTTCGATATGATTATCCAGTTCTCCATCGACAAAATCCTCTACAATGGGTCTAAAATATCCTACTTTAGCCGTTTTACCAATCAAAATACTCATTAAACCGAGTGTAATAATCGATTTACCGCTATTATGATCGCTTGTGGCTATATATATTGCTTTACTCATAACTTATATATTGAAACTTAACAAATTTTGTAATTGTATAATAAACGCTAAAACCAGCGTCTTTTTTTGAAATAGATAATCAAAGCGACAACTAATAAAAGCATACCGCCCATGACAATAAAATAGCCATTTTTTGCACGTAATTCCGGCATATATTCAAAATTCATTCCATACACACCAACAATAAAAGTGAGCGGAATAAAAATAGCCGAAATTATCGTAAGGGTTTTCATGATCTCATTCATTTTTCGGCTTTGTTCCGAGAAATAAAAATTAGAAGCGCTTTCTAATGAGCTCATATCAGAATCGATTTGCTCTAAAAGCTCCAGACTTTTTTGATGCAATCTGATAAAGAAACTAAAAGTCTCTTTCTGAATTCCGTTATAAGTATCATCGTCTTTAATTGTTTTTAAATAATACAAAGAATCTCGAAGCGGAATTATAGAACGTTTTAAAAAATTAAAATTATCACGGTGATTCTCAATCTTTTCCAGAATAATAGGATCCGCGCCTTTTTTAGTCAAATTGATTAATTCCTCAATCTTATCTTCTTCGTCTTCAATTGTAATGTAAAAATTCTCCATTACGGCATCTAATAATAAATAAAGCAAATAATCTACTTTTTTAGTTCTCACAATTCCTGCATGAGTGCGAAGGCGTTCTCGAATGTGAGTAAAAAAATCGCTTCGTTTTTCCTGAAATGAAATTAAAATTCCGTCCTTCAAAATAAAACTTATCTGCTCAACACTAATATTATCCGAATATTCAGAAGGCAAAAGTGATTTTATATTAAAAAACAATATATCTTTTTGTTCTTCTAATTTGGTTCTTTTTGAAGTATTTAAAATATCTGCTAATAAAAAATCATCCAGTTTAAAATGTGCACCAACTGTTTTAAGCAAATTAATATCATTTAATCCATGAATATTGAGCCAGTTATTTTTAGTATAATCAATGCAGGTATTTAATGCTAAAACGGTAAATTTCTCATATTCAACGACATCTGCATCATCGTATACAAAAAGTTGCATTTCTGTTTCATGCTCTTTTTCAACACCTGTGTACTCTAAAGTGATATGCTGAAGCTTGCGTCCCTTCTTGTATTTAATCTTTCTCATTCAAAAATATTTACATAGTAATATTACGAAAAAGAATCTGAACGGGAAATGACAATTGTCATTTTGATAGGAAATACCTAAAATTTAAGACGTAAAAAAAACCGAGCCATTTCTGACCCGGTTTATTAATATTTAATTACTCAATACTTATGGCGTAGTCAATACTTTATAAGGCACGTTTGTAAATACTCCGTTTTTTACTTCAACAACATCAGGTGTAACTACTTTAGTTTGTAATACGCCCACTTTTTCAGCAGTAAAACTAAAAGTTCCGGACACTGTTTTTTTATCAGAATTCATTGAAGTAATGGTTATTGTTCCGGTTTTAGCAAAATGTTCTGTATAAGTATTCCCTTCAATCAAATAAGTATTGACAAATAAGGCGTCAATAATATCATTACAAAAAAGGGTTTTGTTAAAGCATGCATTGGTTCAGCTTCTCCCTTTTCAACTTTACGTTTCTTATTTTTATTTGGTCGAAAAAATGGCTCTAAACCACTCCGAGTATAGTTATCTGGACAATGAGGATCAACGGGAGTTGCATAGCAAAGAGTAGCTTTTATTTTCACCATTCCGACAATTGCTCCAGGTGGCAAAGGAATCGGTGCTCGTAGATATTTTGCAGCACTAATTTTCCCCTGATATACCACCCTCATTACATGGTCTTCACACACCACTATGCTTTCTAAATCTCTAGCAACTCGCCCCCATCCAACTTCAAATTTCGGAAGTTCAGAAGCTTCAGAACTATGAATAAGCAAGGTTCTAATTGCCAATGCATTTAAAGAACTGCCAAAATGAGCTTTAATTCCTGATGCAAGTCTTAATGTACTGGGAGCTGCAAAACTAGTCCCACCCGTCTGCAATAGATTTTATGATGACAACAAATGATGTAGCAAAGGTTTTCGATACTATATTTAGTATCCCAGGCATGAATGAAGTAGTGAAAATTGATTTGAAAATTTCACGCAAAAATGTGCTTTTATTAAACCATGTAATTGAGCGCGGGCTCACCGCAAAAGGTGATGATAAATCATCCCTCTTTTTGACCAGTATTCCTCAGGAAAATCTCCAGGAACTAAAACAATTTGGAGATGAATTTCTTCAAAAAGCGGGACTCATAGAATTCAGTGAAAAACTTAGTTCATTGAGTGATATCGGAAAGTAAATGAAATAAGAAAATTAATTGATGCCAATAAACATAAAATTGTTTATTGGCATCTTCTTTTTATGCAGCAAGGCAATCTTTATTTTTAACTAACATTTGAATGCTATTGAATAATCTGCGCCTGTTTTTGATAACAGACAGTATAATAGGTTTTTGTAGATTTGTTTTAGCTGTAATCAACAGAATACATTAACCTATTTGAATGCTGTTTTAAGATTTACAAAGAGAGTTTACTTAGAATATTAAGTCTTAAAATTGATCAAATAATCACTTTAAATGAAATCATGAATGTAAACAAAAATATAAAGACTGTCTCCCTAAAAATAATCTATCTTTTGTGTGTTACGCTTTTTATATATGCAGCTACCAGCAAAATATTAGACTTTGAAAATTTTCAGGTTCACCTTGGACAGTCGCCCTTACTAAGTATATATGCATCATGGATTTCCTGGCTGGTAATTGTAATTGAAGTACTGGTTGCTGCATTACTTGTTGTTCCAAAATCACGAACATTGGGTCTTTATCTGGCATTGAGTTTAATGACTATGTTTTCTGCCTATATCTTTATACTTCTTCATTTCGGTTCTTTTGTTCCGTGTTCCTGTGGTGGAATTCTGGAAAAAATGAGCTGGAATGCCCATCTTATATTCAATCTTGTTTTTGTCATACTGGCAATTTTGGCAATAGGTTTAAATAGACAAGAGAAAAAACCTGAACCTTTTAATTACATCTTTCTAAGTTCTTTTAAACCTATAGCTGCGACACTTGTGACTAGCATTTTGGCAATAGTGCTTCTCTTTGTATTTTCCGAAGAAGTCATGCACCACCGCAATCCATTTTTAAGACGTTATCCGCAACATCCAGCAGAATATTCAGCCTCGTTTAAATTAAAGCATAATTCCTATTATATAGTGGGTTTGCGCGGAAACCGAATAATTCTGGGCAACTATGAATTTCCTTCCTACCTTATGTCATTTGACTCTGATCTAAAAGATCAAAAAATCCAAATGATTTCGTTCTCACCGGGAAAGATCCCTTTTAAAAATATTTATATTACACTGCAGGAGCCACACTTCTACCTTTATGATGGAAGCGTTCCAGTGTTGTTCCGGGGAGACGCTAAAAACTGGAGCATCACTAAAGAATTTGAAGGAATGCCCTATTTTACAAAGCTAGTACCAATCGATGGAGCTTCGGTCGCTTTCCGATCAAATAATTCAGTAAAACTTGCCAATGTGCTGGGTGTTTTTAAAATAGACTCAATCCCTAAAATTAACTATAAAAGAGACCTCTTACAAAAACAGATCGACGGTATCTTCGATACCGACGGTATACTTTTATACAGCAATGGAATAAAGAAAATCGTGTATTTATACTACTATCGAAATGAATTCATTGTGGCAGATCAAAACGGTACTCTTCAATACAGGGGCCATACTATCGACACCATTTCAAAAGCAAGGTTAAAAGTATCAACGCTCAAGGGAGGAAAACAGTACGCCCTGTCTTCTCCATCGGATGTGGTGAATTCAAAAGCTGCCGTATATAAAAATCTGCTATTCGTCCATTCACTTGTCAGAGGCCAATATGAGGATGAAACACTGTGGCAGAAATCTTTTATTATCGATGTTTACGATCTGACCAAAGGAAGTTATCTGATGAGTTTTCCGATATATCACACCTCATCCAGCACCCTGAATTCTTTTGCAGTCACCCAAGATTACCTCTCTGTGATAATAGGAGAAGATCTTGTTGTTTACAAGTTGAAGAATGTCTTAAAAAAAGAAATTACAAAGAAATAAATATCGGCTTCAGCCTGGCTGCATCCGATAATAATATACCGGCCGGTATCAGGAATCAGATCGAACACCTGTAGAAAAAAGTAGATCAGACTTATAATTTCAAATTTAATATTATGAAAACTTTAATTTTAAAAAACGTACTGCCGGCAGCTGTTGTAGCCTTGGCAGTTTCAGGAGCTTTTGCTACAACTTCCATGCAGAAGGCACCTGAAAAAAATGATGTTGCATTGAAATGGGGCTATTTTGCTAATCCCAACGGAACCTGTTCTCCTAACAGAACTCAGTGCAGTGACATACAGAAAGAAGAGCTGTGTCGTATGGGCGATACCTCCGGACCAATTGCATATGAAAAAAATGCAGAGAATAATTGTGTACAGCCATTATACCGCGTTGTAAATGGACAATAAAAAATGCTTCTTTAATTGACAATGCAGTTCCTACGGAACTGCATTGTTTTTTTATTTATAAGGATACCTATTTCATTGCATCGGCAATCCAAGAGTAGGAATGATTGTCTTTCAAATGATAATCAAACCATTCTAAAGTACGAACCGTAGCATCCTTCTGCTGGTCAGGTTTCATCAGGACATGACCAGCTTTGGGATAAATGAGCATAACACTTTTTTTCCGCAGCTGTCTTAGTGCAAGATAAAATTCATAACTTTGACGAGGATCTACCTGAGGGTCATTTTCACCTGTCCATAAAAGTACCGGAACATCTATTTTAGGCACATGAATTATAGGGGAATTGGCAGCATACATTTCTGGGATTTCATAGGGAGATTTGCCCATATTATATTGTTCTGTAGTATATCTCCATATTTCAGGAATTCCTGCACGAGGACCTAGGCTATGGTAGTCGCTGAACAGATCTGTAATAGCTCCGCTTGTTATCACTGTGGCAAACAGATCGGTATGCGATATGATAAAGGCACTCTCAAAGCCGCCAAAGGAGTGTCCCCTAAGTCCAATCTTATCCTGCTTTACAATTCCTTTCTCGATTACTTTTTTGACTCCTGAAATAACACAGTCCGCTGCAGATAGTCCGGGGTTTTGATATTCAAGATGTATGTCTGGTAAAAAAACAAAATATCCAGCTGCTGTTGCCAGAGTGATATTGAAACCTGCTCCGTTATAATAAGTTGGATTTTCATAAATATGCAGTTCACGTGACTGGCTTTCATAAATACTCACAATCATTGGATACTTTATTTTCGGGTCATATTCTGCTGGATAAAACAGAACACCTTTTAAGTTTCTACCTTTAGCATTCTCAAACTCTATCAGTTCCGACCTACCCCAGAAATAATTTTTATGATGAGAATTGCTTTTATAAAAACTTTTTTTGTCTCCCGAAACTGAGCTGCTCAATAGCTGTGGCGGACTGTCAAATTTCTGTTCCCTGAAAAAAAAAGTTCTTTTTTTTGGGCTGTAATTTAGATCATCGGTATAGTAGTCGCCGTATGTAAGAGCTTTTTGCCGCGAACCGCTCATCCACTTAAAATAACCTGTCTTGCCATCACTTCCGCTACCACGCAGCAGCAACTCTTCACTAAGATCAAAACTCTCAGACACAAGACCATCGAAAAGAAATTTCAGCCCTTTCCCATTGGACGCCTTGGCGACACGCAGCTTAATACCGGACTCCCTGCCTTTTGTAATCCTACTAGAAGTTTTTCCGTCCGGGCTGACCGCCCAAATATCAAATTGATCATAAAGAAGAATTTCCTTGTCATTCAGGCTCCATCCAGGATTCCCGTAAGCAGATTCAGGGACAAGTTCCTGAGCCTTACCGGTAAATTTCACACCAATTTTTTCTGATACGTTTTTATGAGTTCCTAATACAAAATCGTAAACCCACCAGCTGTTTTCCTTAAAATACGAAAAATATTTCCCCGAAGGAGAAATATTTAGCTCCAAAGGCACATATACATATTTTTCCAAAACCATTTTCTTTTCAAATGTGGAGAGATCCATAACATAGATATCTCTGATTTCTTCCACTTTGAATTGTGGCTCATGTTGATCGGGATCTGATAAAACAGCGTATTTCATATCTCCGCTGAGCATCAGTAATGGAAGCTCGTTTGACGTAATGAGGTTGACGTGATTGCTGTTCGGATTCCACAGCGCTACTTTAGGTTTTGCGTCAAAACGGCCTGCATATTTTTCCTGTGCACGGACCCGTTTATCATTTGAATTCCAAATTTCGACCTTTTGCGGGGACCCGTCCTCTGAAGAACTTGTTTCGTTTTTTATGGCAAAAAAAACACGCTTCAGATCACTCGAGATTACTATGGGCGTGAACGCATCAAAATATATTGAGGACTTCTGTGGAAAATCAGAACATGAGTTTGGATCTAGTTCATACGACTTTTCCGCCGACAGAACATACAATCCCAATGCATTTATATTCTGATCTGCCGATTGGCGTAAAAAAGCCAATGCTTTGCCATTATCCTCCCAAGTCAAGCCGATGAACTGCTCTGAGCTATCTGCGATCCATTTAACATTATTCAACTGTTCTAGATTTAGAACTGCGATAGCATGTCCTGAATGGGTCGAAGCGGTAAACGCTATTTTACCTCCTATGGGACTTAGGGCAAGCTGAGACACACCTTTAAAATTAACTACGCCTGCTTTTCCCAACGGTTTAACCAGAAGTGTACCATTTTCCTGGGCATCGCCTATAAAAATTACGAGCTTATCAGTCTTCTTGTCATATAGAAACTGTTTTACTTTAGGAATAGTTTCTGTTTTTAGGGTCTTCAGATTCAGAATATTCAGATTTGTTGTGTTATTATAGATGAAAAAATTGCCACTTGTGAAGAGTGTTTTTTCTGCACCAATAACAGATAACTTTCGCCCAGTTACAATATTTTGTATGAAGAGAGTATCCTGCGAATTTTCATAGGTATTCCTGTAACTTGTCCATTTTTCATCATAAGAAATTTTATCTAAATGCACTTCTCCCCACAGAGAATATTCTGACGGCGAAAGGCATTTTTTTTGCACCACCTGCCCCATGAGAGGACAGGCTACTAATGGCAAAATAAAAAATAAAAATAAAAATTCTAAAATAGGCACCAAAGTAAAATGAGGGAAGCCCCAACTTTTGGTAAATATTACTTTTAACATAATAAATGTTTTGTTTTAATATCCGGGATTTTGAGGTCTCAAATTAGGATTCGTACTAAGTTCGTTCTGCGGTAAGGGAAAAAGGCTGTCCGATGAGTCCCAACCCTTTTTCATGCCACCCAGTTCGGCATCAAGCCTGCCAGTTCGTTTAAGGTCAAAAAAGCGATGCCCGGTTTCGGTGAACAATTCAAGTTTTCTTTCCAAGAAGACTGCATCCAAAATCTCCTTTTGTGTTAGCGCAGGAGTGTCAGTGAGCGCTGCGCGGTGCCTTATTTTGTTCAGATCTTCTTTGGCTCCGATAAGGTCTCCTTGCCACGCCCTTGCTTCCGCCCTGATCAGATACTGTTCTGATAGCCTCAGTACAATGGAGTATTCTTTAGATTCTGCTGTTGGGTTATTTTCCTTGTACTTGTAAGGATGGTACCATATTGTGGTACCATCAGACACACCTTTGATCCAAGATGATTTTCTCAAATCGCCTGGGGAGAAAGAAGACACTAAGGAATTACTCAGCGACACATAAGGTGGAGGTGCGGATGTAAAGATAAAATAGTCTCCTTCTGCAGTATTTTGCCCCGAGCCACCGGATTCGAGCTGCCAGATTGTTTCTCTGGAAGCACGCAAAAACACCTTCTCAGGCTGCTCAAGACTATAGGTCTGCACTTGATTTAAAACAGCGGATGCCTCATTGGCAGCTTCGGGATAGGCATTGATATAAAGGAGTGTTCTGGCAAGCAACGCTTTGGCTACTATCGCGTCAGGACGCACCCTATTTCGGTCAGTATCACTCGTCCGAAGAAGTACTGAAGCTTCCCGCAGGTCAGCAATAATTTTTTCATAGACCTGCGCGGTTGGAATTCTTTTGACAGTCCTATTAATCTTAAAGTCTGTCTGGTCTACAAAAGGGATATCTCCAAAAAGATTAACCAGATAAAAATGAATAAGCCCTCTTATGAACAAGGCCTCTCCACGCAGTTGTTTTTTCTGCAAAGCGGTCAGGCTGCTCTTCTCTGCTCCTTCAATCACAGCATTCGCCGCATAGATTTGATGGTAGCCAAAATTCCAGTATCCTGTCACATAATTATTGGAAGGCAGCAGTGAATTTGTATAAAAAGAAATACTAGGATTGGAAGGATTTTCACTACTGACCATTTCATCGGCATAATTGGCAAGCTGGTTTGAGATCCCTGTCCCATCCCCACAAAGAATTCCTGAATCGCGCAGATTGGAATAGATATCGGTAAGTGCGGCCTCCGCTGTATGATAGTCCTGAAAAACTACCACGGCCGTGAGCTGCGTTTTTGGAAGTTCCACTTCCAAAAAAGAATCGCAGGAAATGAATAGTGTTATAGCACTAAGCCATAACCACCGGAGTACTAAAAGGTTAATCGTTTTCATAGTAATCGAATTAAAAGGTTAGCTGTATTCCAGCAGTCAATATTTTCAATGGAGGCAGAAAGCCATAGGAGGTAAATTCCGGATCCCCATCTACGTATTTTGTAAATGTTAGAAGATTCTGCCCCTGCAAGATGACTCTGCATTGAGTCTGCTTTAAATCAAGTGGCAGGTCATAGGAAATAGAAATATTCTTCAAGCGGATAAAAGAAGCATCCGTGACTGAAGCAGTACTCTCATTATAGGAATAAGTTGCCATAACAGCAGGAAAGTCATAGCCTGTGCTGAACATTTGATAATCCGCGTTGTCTCCGGGAGCTGACCAGCTGTCGGTTTTCCTTTGCTGCTGATTAGCCATCATCCCTGCTGTACCCATGGGATAAGTTCTATTTTTCTGCTTGATAAACTGGAAAAGAAAATCAAGAGTGATTCCTTTATAGGAGAACTGGTTTTGAAGCCCGCCGTAATATTGGGGATTGAGATTAACTGCGACCTGACGATCTTCAGGAAAGGTTACTGCACCATCCCCGTTAAGATCTTCAAAAGTGTACAATCCGGTCTGTGGATCGACCCCTTTGAAACTGTATAAGAGTTTTATGTTCAAAGGTTCTCCGATACGGTACTGCTGGTTGTAGGCAGAGCTTTCAAGGCCAGGAAACTTTAAGAGCTTATTCTCTGCAAATGTAAGATTAAGGTTTGTGGTCCAAGTAAAGCCGTGCCCTTTAAAATTAACGGTGCGAAGCGTAAATTCAAGTCCGCTATTCTGAACTACCGCATCAAGATTTGCCTGGTAGGAAGTAAAGCCTGTTGAACCTGGAAGGGGAACACCTGCAAGCTGGTTGGATGATCTATTCTGATACCAGGCAACAGTTGTAAAAATTCTGTCTCCAAAAAAACCTAGTTCCAAAGCTGCTTCCAGCTTTTTATTGGTTTCCCATCCAAAATCCGCATTAAAAAGCCTGCTCGGGGCTAGTCCTGGTATACCGTTATAGAGTATACCTGTATTGGAATAAGTATCCAAAAACTGGTAATCTCCTATCTGGTCGTTTCCTGTTGTTCCGTAACTTGTCCTTATTTTTCCAAAACTCAGCCATTTGTTCTGCATAAAAAATGATTCATTTGAAAAAAGCCATGCCAGCCCCGCCGCTCCAAAATTAGCGAACTGCTTTCCGGGACCGAAACGGCTAGATCCATCACGACGGGCAGTCAGATTAAGGATATAGCACTGTTTATATTTATAGTTAACTCTTGCAAAAAATGCCTGATATTTATAAAGGGTTTCATCACTAAGTAGCACCTTGGTCACTTTAGCCGCAGCCAGATCATAAATAAGACTATTGGATGTAAATCCGGTACCGGACTGCTGCAGGCGTGTGGAACGCTGGCTTTGAAATGTTGCCCCTGCCAGAATATCAATCGTTGAAGTTCCCAGCTCTTTTTTCCAGTTGATCTGCGGCTCAGCTATCCAAGAATCCCTTTTTACATCATTGAGAAAAATGGCCGACCTTTCACTACTAACTTCGTATGCAGGATCATAAATGGTGGATGGTACTATACGTGTTTCGCTATTATTCAGATTCGTATATCCCAAATTGGCCTTTACAATCAGTTCGGGAATTATTTCATAGGACACAGCGGTACCGGCTGTTAGGTCATTTGTTTTAGATTCAAATTCCGTATTAAGGTTTCCAAGGGGATTTGTCCATGTACTATTCTCCCAATTCAATGAGCCGTCTGGATTATAAAGTCTTGGTGCATTAGGGGCAAGGCTGCGTGCATCATAGGAAAAATCGAAAGAAGGCTGGTCGTTATTCTGAAGTGTAACTCCAGCGGAGAAGTTAAGCCTGAATTTCCGATTATCAGATGCATGATTTAAATTGAACTGGCTGCCGCCTTTTTTATACATAAAAGTACCTGGAAAAACGGTAGACTGACTATGGTAGGAACCGCTTAGCATGAACTGGGTATTTTCAGACCCTCCGGAAAGCGTTCCTTGAAGATCTGTAATCTGAGCTGTTCTACCGAGAAGTTCTTTCTGCCAATCCGTATAGCGGTTCTGGTCCCAAGTTCCGTTGACATCGTAATCCCAAGGAGAATACTCAGTAAGTCCGTCATTTTTAAATGCCTGCTTGCGCATTGCGAGATACTGGCTGGTACTCATGAGGTCCATAAATTTAGTAACTGTACCGCCCCCTGTGGAGCTGGTCAGCGTAAATTTCGTCTTACCGACTTTTCCTTTTTTGGTGGTGATCAGAACCACGCCATTCGAGCCACGCGATCCATAGATAGAGGTCGCATCGGCATCCTTTAAAACTTCAATACTTTCAATAAAGTTCGGATTTATGCTGTTCAAAGGACTTGAAAGAGTTGGAAAAGTAAGATTTGTTATCCCTGAACCGATTGGATCTGAAGCATACGGAACGCCGTCAATAATGTAGAGCGGGGAGTTCGCACCTGACCGAAGGCTGTTCTGTCCACGGATCTTGATATCAAATCCACCTCCTGGAACCCCCGTGGTCTGAGTAATGCTCACTCCTGCCATTCGTCCCTGCATGGTTGCAAGCACATTGGTGACAGGCTGGTTTTCAATGTCTTTAGAAGTTATTCGTGCAATGCTTCCTGTGCGCTCGCTCTCTTTAACGGAATAATATCCTGCATTAACGCGTACTTCCTGAAGCGTTGTTGTATCGTACTGAAGATCGATATCTACTTTGACCCGCCCTGCAACGGGAATAAGTTTAGTTTTAAAGCCTATAAAAGAAACGGCAAGAGTATCATTAATACCGGCGGAAATTGAATAATGCCCCGTATAATCAGTTATGGAGTTGACATCTGCTCTGCCTCTGACTGAAATAGTTACACCAGGCAGCGGAGCATTGCCATCGGTAATAACACCCTGAACTTGATGCTGTTGAAAAATAAAACTGAAACTCCGATTTGAGTTTCGCGCTGAAGAAGATGAGAAAGATAATATGAACCCTATAAAAAACAGGCAATAAAGAGCTTTCCCACCCTTGTAAAATGAAAAATAATTCATAATATTGGGATTGGTTAGTTAAATATGATTTGATTAGCTATGGTCCTCTAGTCAACCGCCAAGAAGAGTTAGAGGACCTTTTTATTTTATATTGAAGTGAAGTTGAACTTTCAATTTTGGCTTCAAGTAGTTTATTACATACGCATTTAAGTTTAAAGGTTAATCATTGCAAGCCACACCGCCGTTTCCTTGTAGCAGCCTAGTATGGAGTGTTTATTTTCCATCTAATTCAAATTAACCCATCAGAATTTATCTTATAGTTAGCTAATCTAATCAAACGGTTTCCCTGTAAAAATTTTAGAAAACATTTTAAACTTTCAGTTGTGAAATAGAAATAAAGGATATACTTTTAAAGTGCGAGTTTAAAGATTTTTATCTGGTCATTCTAAGTGTAAATGAGAGAGTGGTTAAAGGGGTAATTATATGGCTATTTATAGTTTTCTATAGGATAGCTATTGTTAAGATGGCTTACAAAAATTGTTCTCGTACGAGAGCAAGCTAATATGATGTACATCCTCACTGTTTATTTTACTGGGAAAACAAAAAAGTTGACCTTTATTAAGGGGGTCTTACAATAAGGGGTTTTAAGTTATTCGTTCTCATCAATTATTTATTTTATGATAGTTGAACGATGTCTTTCAAAAAAGTAATGAAGAGAAACAATAAGGCGAACTTCAAAACTTTGAAAGTGGTACCGCTAAGAACCCTACAATCGAAATTGTAGTCCACAAAGATTTACATGAAGTCCGCCCTATTAGATATTGTACAAAAATAGTAAAATCTAATAGATAGTGGCGAACTCATATCTTCTCATGTGGAATTTTAGCGGTTTTCTTTCATGAGAGACATCATCAATCAAGTCGTATTAGACTTAATTAAAATTTTATGTCGCAAAATTATAAATACAAATATATAAAAGTTTTACGTTAAACGCAAAACTTTTAAAGATAAATTTTTAAAAATGAAATTAAATAGATTAAAAAAAGTCTTTGACGATCAGAAAATTAAGAACCGAGTAATTGCTATATATTTAGGAAAATCAGAATCTACTATATCTTTATGGCGTAACAATAAAAGGCAACCAAACCTTGAGGAGTTTTATCAAATAGCGAAACTTCTACGTATAAACATACATAGTTTGATAGAACCTACTGATTGGAAAAATGAAACGTCAGAAACTTATGAAGAGTTTACTAAGAAGTATATAGGTAAAAAAAATAATTAGTCAAGATATATATTTTTTCTGTAAATCCACCTGCAAGATTAGACCAATTATAAATTTAATAGCTATTAAGATTGTAATTGAATATTTTTATAAAACAGGCTATAGATTTAGCAATTGTATTAATAGAAAGTTATTTTGTTTCAGATGATTTATCTATCAAAAGGAGTTTGAAAACATTAATAGCTGCTTGCAAAATATTCAGGATGAATTACATCTTAATAGTTTTAATTTATTTAATAAAGCTCAGCTCAACTATCCATATTTTTAAATACTTTTAAAAAAGCTGAATACATTTTTCTAGCCCCGATTGAAACGGAAATCCTTTTCTGCCGGGGTTCGGCATAAAAGATTGCAGTGCAAAGCGGGAGAGGCTGCCTGCTGAAGAAACCTCATGATTCTGCTTCAAATTCACTTCAGTTTATCAAATCACAGGCTTAAAACAGCATGCCTCATTACTAAAATCAACATTCCTAAACCGGCATCTTATTAATTTCCTTAATAAAAAAAGAGGGCGGGCATCCGGTTTTGGCATGAAAAGCCTGCGCGAATTTCTGGGTAGTACTGAATCCCGCTTCATCAGCGAGCGCCTTATTTGAATATTTTCTTGCTTTTTTATCTTCCTTTAGTAAAGTAATAATATAATCGATCTTAAGATCACTGATATAGGTTACAAACTTTTTCCCTTTATGGTTCCTTATTACACTGGATAAATATTTCGGATTAGAACTCGTAATTGCCGCAAGTCTGCCGGCATTTAAGGCTTTTAAAAGAAATTTTTTATCGTTTTCAAATTTATCGAGTTTTCTGAGTATCTGCGCTACTGTTTCTTTACTGATATCATCAATGACTTTTCCTCCGTTCCTGCTCTGCACCCGAGGCTGCAAGGAATTTTTTTCATTCATTGCCTGTTCTAATCTTGATTTGTACATTTTTTTACTCCTGAAATGTGTTACGGCAAAATACAGCAGCCCTGAAAACAGCAAAATGGCAACACCGCTGAAGATAAGGTCATTGTGCTTTCTTTTATTAAATAAATACTCAATTTTATTTTTATCGGCTATCAGTACTTTTGTATCATAGACTTTACGTATTCTGCCCGAGAGATAAACATATCGGCTGCTGAGCACACTGTCGGCTTTGAGTAGTTTTTTGATGTAAAAAAGTTCTTTACTCATATCCTGTCTGCCTTTGTAGTATTTTATCAGCAGTTCATAATTCTCTCTAAGGTCCGGGCGGATGTAATTTTTACTTTCAAAAATCCCATCTACTTTCATAAAGTAAGGCAGTGCCTTTTCGGGTTTGTGAAGAGCCCAGTAACTTTTCCCAAGGTAGAACCAGCCCACAGATTCATTTGCAAAATCTTTGTTTTTAATTATCTGAGGAATTGACGCATTGATATTTTTTAAGGCATCAGCATAATTATTTTTAAAATACTGATTGATCCCTTCAGAATGTATAAAATACATTTTCATATCCTCATTGGAGAGCCTCCTCCCCTCCTCGATCCCTTTCTCATTTATCTCAGAGCAGAGGCCATAATTTCCCATCCTGTTATAACAGAGACCAAGGCAGTGTAAGGAATTGAGATACCCTCTGGCATTATGCGCGTGGAAATACTCAATGCACTGCTTAAATAAAGGAGCAGCTTCATCATAAAACCCTAAGTAATATTTAATTTGGGCTATATTGTACTTTACTTTATAAATTAGGTAATCATCATTTGTTTTGGAAATAAAATTATCGGCTATAAGATAATGGTCTAAAGCCTGCTTATATTCTTTAAAGGAATAAAAGACAATTCCCTTTGAGAGATACCCCGAACCGATCAGCGCATCATTTCCAGACTTTCTGGCCGTATAGATCATACTGTCGGCATAAACCAGTTTTAATTTATCAGCGGAATAATGAAGGTAGTTTTTATAACCGTTTATGATTTCCTGCTCATTTTTTTCCCTTTTGGCTTTTCCAAGGAAATATGCAAGATAAACTGGCTGGCTGCTGCCTTCAGATTCTTCAATCCTGTCAAATAAATAATCATAGGATTTACCATAAAGCGTATCAGGTGATCTCAGTGGGTTCCAGTCGGCCGAAACCTGCTGGGCCAGACACAAAAAAAGAAGTCCGAATTGTATTTTAAGCATAGATTGATAATTAAAAAATGGTACAATATTTATCAAAAAATGCTTTTCCTTAATACAATTTTCAGATCTCAGATCATAGGTAAAGCATTCTGTAAAAAAAGAGCTTCAAATATAACGTAATATATTGATAACAAAGACTTAACTTAAAAAAACAGGGTATGGATTTTCGGAAAATCCATAGGTGAAATTCCGAAAATCCACAGATGAGAGTTTGCAGGGCTGAGTGGATGATGATAGATTTGCGGTGAATTCAAAAGCAAAAAAAACGGCATCGTGCTGTTTTAAAGTTCTGCTTACTCGGGTGATGAACTGACTGAAAAGTCATTCCATTTAACACACTTTAATCATGAAAAACTTTTTAATCAGCATGCTGGCGGTACTGGCCCTTTCATGCACCAACGACTATGCTCGCGAAGACTCAGAATCTAATTTCAAAAAAAAGGATGCCAATTCAAAAAAGAATGCAGGGCTGAATCCTGAAAATACCGCCAATGCGTATGACATCGCCGGGAAAATTCACAATGACTTACTGGATGCCTATCTTTCGGGTAATTTTTCGGATCAAACCATAAGTGCTATTAGCAGTAAAATTGATTCTATTTCACTTCTGAACAGCGATCTTCAAAACCTGCCTTCTTATTATCCGATCAATTTCCAAGAAATACAAGGCATTGTCGACTCGCCTGAAATGCAACTGGAGCAGATTATTGCCAATTCCTGGATGTCCACGGGTTCAAAAAACTGCCTGTCAGAATTTATGTCCTTGGCTGCACTCTGGCAGAACAGCGGCTATGATGCCGCTTATCAATCCATCATCTCTTTTGAGGCTGCTGTTGCAAATAACCAGCAATTTTCAGCTGAAGAGAAAAGAATAATCCTTACCTCATCGGCCATTACAAGGTATTCGCTTTATTATGCATCAGAGAGAAAAGACAAAGACTGGGAAACCTCGGTTGGAAACAGGGTCGGCGCCGTTCAGGGAGCCTTAAGCAATTCTGCCACTGCAGTTACCAGATCACTACTCGCGGGGATTCTCAGCAGCAACACTACAGAATAGAAACTATGGACTGGATTTTACTTTTTGAAAAACAGATAGTATACAGTTATTATGCTTTTCTGATACTATTCAATTTGGCAACCATATACCTGATCCTATCCATACTATTTAATGATCATTTAAAAGGTATCTCTCTTGCAGAGACCCTTAAAATGGATTCCGTCAGGAAATTAGTATATCTCTTATTTATAAATGGGATGTCAAATATGCTGTTTATCTGTGTTTCGCTAATCGCAAAACTATACAGTTAGAAAAATGAGGCCTTTAATCTTAAAAAAAATACTTTGGAATTTAGAAAATCAAACTATAAAACTGAGGGAATTCAATTGTGCATTTTGGAAAGTATAACCTCCAAGCGCGCATTAAAGAATTTGATTCCGGAAGATTATTCTACTGTGCTACTTGTAAATAAAGGCGCTGCAGCGATGCGCATCAACAGCAGGAAAGTACACTTATTTATTAACGAATCAGCAGTTATTCCAAAAAAGTCAGACTGCGAAATTCTGCTGATGAGCAGGGAATTGTGCATTTCGATTGTATCTTTTACACCAGAATTTGCATTGGAGAACAGTATTAGATGGCCCCATATCGGATATTTTAATTTCTTCACTGCCCGGTATGCCTCTAAAATTTTCATAAAGAAAAAGGAGATCAAGAGCCTGATGGATTTGCTGGAAATAGTGAACTCCACGCTGTTAATGCCTAATTCAAGGGTTTTTAAAAAAGAGCTGATCCTGCTGAGTTTTAACCTGTTTCTCTATGAACTTGCCAGCCATTATTATAAAGCTTCCTGGCATGAAAGGATAAAATATTCCACCACGGAAAAAACAGCAGTCCATTTTTTCAGATTACTGGAAATTCACTGCAGAGAACAGCATAGTGTCAAGTTTTACGCGGATGCCCTGAATATATCCTCAGGGCATCTCACTAAAACAATTAAACAAATTACAGAGATAACGGCCAAGCAGTGCATTGAGAATGCACTAATTCTGGAAGCTAAGATTCTGCTTCAAAATAGTGATTTAACCATTCTTAAAATCTCTGACCAACTAAAATTTGCAAACACTTCTTTCTTTAGTAATTTTTTTAAAAAGCATAATTCTTTATCTCCATCTGAATACCGAAAAAGGCTGAACCATCACTAAATAATTCCACCTGGGTTTGAAATGTGTACAGACATTGATTTGGAGTATTTTCAATACAATATTGAAATAATATTTACTTAAAAGTGAAGCAACATGAATCAAACCTATCTTTTAGAATGGCTGGACTCCGTTGTGACGCTGAATTTAAATCCAAAAAAAAGCGCCATAAGCAACCTTACCTCCTTTGAGTCTCAAGCCATAATCAATAAAGCTGTACAGCAAACACAATTCATCCAAAAATAGTTTACTATCCGCGTTTTTTCACTCAGCAAAGAAAAGCATATTAAGGTACTGGTAAAAAATTATCATTCCGCCCTGATCAGTCTTTGGGATCAGCCGATTGTTATCAATAAAAGCCCCCATACGGAAAGAAAGGATCTGTGGGAAGTCACTACTGCCCTTCTTAGCGCTTTGGATGAACTCCTAAATTTTCTGGAGTCTAGATTTGCCCGTTTTATAAGTTTAGATTCCAAAATACCTGTTTCCTATCTCAGTGTTTCCTATGAGAAAATAAAACTCAGAATCGATAAACTCAGAACCATGATGCATTTTGATCCGGATGAAAAGATGCTTGCAGAGATTGTTTTTAATAACCTTTACTGCTTTGCTGCTTCTAAAGAAAATAAAAAAGTCACCTTTAGGGAAATGCTCTATTCTAAAGAGCTGCTTGGGGAACTTGAATCGCTGAAGATAAATAAAACAGAAGACCTGATTCATACCGATTTAATGCAGGCGCCTATTTATATGAATTTCAACAGCAAACTTTTTATCAACTTTTATACCCGGGCCGTATCTATGAAAATCAGCTGATTTGAACTGGCTTCCGATAGAATTGGATGGCTGCTGCTGTATGCTAAAGAGCTTAACCAAATTGCAGGCAATGCGGCCTCGGCCCTTCATCCTGACCATCAAAATGTAAAGAAAGTACTGCTGGACTGGTTTAAACAGGAAATTAATTTTCTTAAAAAAAAGGAAGATCTTAAAACTGCTCTCTGCATTCCTTCTGAAAATAAAAAACTTTCACAGCAAAATCCTGTAAGCAGAGAAGAAAAAATACTGTGCCAGTTATCAACCGACCAGACCGCACTGATACTTCAGGCCTGCCACGAACTTGAAATCCTTGTTTCAAAATCAATGAACCAGGTTTTTAAAACCATTGTGCCGTTTCTCTCAACACCTTTTAAAAAGAACCTCTCCTTTGATTCTATGCGCAGTAAAGCGTATATCGCAGAAGAAAGGGATAAGGAAATTGCCGTGGAAACCCTGCAGCGCATCATTAAACAAATACGGGAATATTAATATTAAAGAGCAGAAAACACAGGTTTTCTGCTCTTTATTTTTTACTGCGCATTTCAAATTACAGCTCTCAGCAGCATATTCAAGCCCGCATTATAACTCCGGTGGCCATCTGCGTTTTGGATGCCCAGACACTTAAAGTGGAAATTGTAAATGACAGCTTTATAGCCGTGGCCGGAAAACCGCGCAAGAAAATCCTCGGAAATTTTTACTGGGATACTTTCCCTGAAGCACGCTCCTACTATGAGAGCGCACTAGCGGGTGCTATTTCTGACGGGAACCCTTACACTGCCCGTGAAGCCGAACGTAAGGTGATTAGGAACGGTAGGCAGGAAACTGTTTATATGACTTTAGTTTATGCCCCGCTGAAGGATACTGCCGGGAAGGTAAAAAAAGTAGCCGTATGGGTTATGGACAATACCCTGCAGGTCAGCCAAAGGCAAAAGGTTGAAGAAAGTGAAAAATTTGCGCGTACCGTCTTTTACAACTCCCCTGTGGCCAAACTGGTGTATACGGGACCTGAAATGTTCCTGCACCAGGCCAATGAGAAAATGCTGGAAATATTCGGCAAAGGAGATTCCATTATCGGCATGCCCATCATGGAAGCAGCACCCGAGCTTAAGGAGACACATTTGTTCGGGGCCTATACTAAAGTTTTAAGTACGGGAGAAATCCATACCCAAACGGCTGCACGTATCATGTTTATAAAGAATGGTTTGCCCTATTACGGCTATTACGATTACACCTACAAGCCACTCTACAATGCAAAAGGCAGAATCTATGGTGTTATCTGTACAGAAGAAGTAATTGCTCGAAACAAGCTGCAGGAAGCCGAACAAAACATGAGAGGCGCCGTAGAGCTTGCCCAGCTTGGCACATGGAGCATTGATGTGGCGTCAAATGGACTAATCTATTCCGAGCGCCTGATCGAATGGTTTGGGTATGACCCTGCCGCCCAACCCTACAATGAAGTTATACCGATCCTGCTAGAAGAAGACCAGCAAAGGGTCGCAAAGGCTGTAGCATGGGGACTGAACCCAGAGTCAGGTGGTATCTATGATGAAATATATACTGTAATTCATCCCAAAACAGGAAAGAAAAGAATTCTGCTGCTTGAGAAAATCGAAAAATGGCTCAGGGATTACCACAAGGACAAAATAGACCCTTAGGCCCGTATATCTAATCTTCGTCTTTCATTCTTACTGCCGCTGAAGGTCTCAGACCGGTATTTTTATCTACAAATCACTTTTTGCCATTTAGCAATGGCGCTTCTGCCTAAAGTAAAAGAAACTTTTTCTTTTCTTCAACAGTCCAGGCAAGATCCATAGCAAGGATTTCTTTAAGTATTGACTTTAGTTTCTCGAACGAACTGGGCTTCACAGCGTAAAATGAAGCGCCCAATTCCATTGCCCTGTGAATATTTTGCGGATCATTGCTGGAGGAGAGCATAATAATGTTTACTTCTTTTAGCCCCCCCTCACAGCTTCTTATCTCCTCGAGACATTCAAGCCCTGATTTGCCGGGCATATTGATATCCAGAAAAACAAATTCGGGAAGCTCTGAGCCGGAAAGTGACCGGCCCAGTCTACAATGGTGTATGCGAGCAAAGGTTTATTGTCAAATAAGTAAATAAACAAGTAACTTAGTAAAGCAGAAGAAGGACAGTCAATAACAAGGGTCTTGCTTATTTTTCTTGTAATACCGCAAAGTAATAATTTTAGGATTTTCAACGACTGAATATCAGAAAAAAGAACGCCCTGTTCTTTTCCTCCAAAGCAGAACTAAGCACTGAGAATGCTTTTGTAATTTGTGCTTCAACTGCTTTCACAGTAATCTTCAAATAGTCGGCAATTTCGTTATTTGTCAGCCCTTCTTTTTTACTTAAAATGAAGATTTCTTTACACTTTGGCGGAAGTTTTTCAATTTCTTTATTTATAACAAAAAGCATTTGTTCAAAGTTGTCGGAATTGTCCTCCCAAACAAATGCATTTAAAGTTTCAAAATATCTTTTCTCCAGTGTCGTAAGCAACTGATTTTTTCTATACTGATCTATAAATTCATTATAAACCGACTTGTACAAAAAACTTTTGAAAGATTGATCAATTTTTAGATTTTCACGCTGTATCCACAATCTAAGAAATACATTTTGAACAATATCCTCGGCAGCAAAAATATTTCGGATCAAACTGTCGGCATATAAACATAGTTTGTGGTAATAAACATCCATAAGATAGCTATAAGCTTTTTCATTACCTTCTTTTAAGGATTGAAGTAAGATAGTATTATCGCTATAAAGATCACTTTTCATAAAAGCAAATTAAAGTAATATTAATTAAAATAATACTATTAATAAAAAAATATTCTAAAAATGGTAGGGTATTATTGTTTTTGTTCGTCATAGGCTAAATAATCCAAATGACACAATTTAAAATGGAAGTATTAATCTTGAAATTTATAAATAATGAGGCTTCACCAGAAGATATAATTGCTATTTCAAACTGGCTTGATCAAGATGTAAATCACCAAAAGGTGTTCAATGATTTGATAAAGACTAACTACACGGTTAATTGTAGCCAAAAAACGTTTAACACTGATGCTGCAAAAAAACAATTTCTACAAAAAATTAAAGAAGAAAAAAGCGTCTTTTTTAAAGCGAGAATTCGCTCTTATTTTAAATATGCTGCAATTTTTATAGTATTCTTAAGTGCTTTTTATTTGTTTAAGATTAATATTTTTTTTAAGGCCACCGATACCCAAGCAATTCTGAGAGAAGAGTCGATTACGTTACAATCGGAAAATGGAAGTATACAAATTATTAATCCTATAAATACACAAATAATCACAGATAACCAGGGTAAAGTAATTGGAAGTCAACACAAAAATAAAATCGTTTATGCTGGAGAACTGAATTTGGAAAAACTGGTTTACAACACGATCAGCGTACCCAATGGAAAACGATTCGAATTGATTTTATCCGATGGCACTAGCATACAATTAAACTCGGGAACGTCTTTAAAATTTCCCGTAAACTTCGTCAAAGGAGAGATTCGTCAGGTATTTCTAAATGGTGAAGCTTATTTTGATGTAACAAAGGATCCGCGACATCCATTTTTGGTAAGTTCAAGTGATATGAATGTAAAAGTTTTGGGAACTAAATTTAATGTGACTTCTTATAAAAACGATGCCAAAACATATACGGTTTTAGTTGAAGGCAAAGTGGCTGCATCGGATCATTTAAATCACGAAGAAGTAATCTTAAAACCATCTGAGCGAGTTTATTTTGAGGGCAAACAATTAAAAGTAGAACCAGTAAACGTTCGAAAATATATTGCCTGGATTTCTGGAGAACTAATGTTTATAGATGATTCTTTTGCTGTTATTACCAATAAACTAGAGCGAAAATACAATGTTCAGATTATAAACAATTACGAAGACTTGAATAGCATTATTATCACTGCCACTTTTAAAAACGAAAATATTGACCAAGTTCTAAAAACTTTTCAAACTTATAAAGCTTTTAATTACACCATAAACAATAGAGTAATAACCATAACCGAACCAAAAAAAATGTAGTAATCAAACCCCAAAAAAAAAGGAAGGTGCGTCAACACCCTCCTCGTCAATTTAAAATGCTGATTTAATCTAAAACTAAAAATTAAACCAAGTGTAAACTTATGAAAAAACAACGAACAAAAAGTGCGTTGAAGCACATTTTCAGTACCCATAATTTAAAAATGAAATTAACTTTCTTGTTTTTATTTACCAGTCTATTACAGGTCAATGCATCGAGCTGTTATGGACAAAAAGACTTAGTTACCATGGATGTAAAAATGGTAGGTTTGACTACTGTTCTTCAGCTTATTGAAGAACAAACTGACTATCATTTTTTCTACAACCGAACTGAATTAAACATCAACCAAAAAATTGTTCTGAATGTTAAGCAAGAGCAGTTAAGCTCAGTTTTATCAAAATTATTCAACAACAGTACGATTGCGTATCAAATTTTGGGCAATCAAATTATTCTTAAAAAAATAAATAATTCCGAAAAAAAGACAGAAAATAACGTAGCTGTTCAGCAAAAACACTTAGAAGGAATTGTTACAGATAAAGCTGGGCTTCCGTTAGTAGGTGTTTCTGTAATGATAGAAGGAACGAATTACGAAGCAACTACCGACTTTGACGGAAAATTCAAATTTGTTTCTGACTACAATGCCAAATTTTTGATTTTCTCTCAAGTAGGTTTCGAACCTAGACGCGTAGCAGTTGATGGTAGGACTGCTTTTAAAATTGTTCTTTCACCAGAACTAAATGAACTCGAAGAAGTTGTACTTGTTGGTTATGGTAAGCAAAAACGTAACGAATTCTCTGGTGCCGTATCTACTTTAGATGCCAAAGATATCGTGCAGGCAGCAACAGGAACAATAGGTTTTGACAGAGCATTGGGTGGTTTAGCAGCAGGCGTTCAAGTATCTCAAAATACTGGGCGTCCAGGTGCGCCGGTTCGTATAAATATTAGAGGAATTACTTCGCCATTCTCTTCAGTAGGAGGCGGATTAAATCAGCCTTTATTTGTAATTGATGGTGTGCCGTTTAATATTGATGCTTTGCAAGGCGCCAATCCCCTATCCACATTAAATCCTAACGATATAGAAAGTTTTGATGTTTTAAAAGATGCCGGAGCTACTGCAATTTATGGCTCTCGTGGAGCTAATGGAGTTATTATTATTAAAACCAAAAGAGGCAAAAAAAATCAAGCTCCAAAATTAAACTTTTCTTATGCAACGACATTTGCTCAGCCTATCAATAAAGTCGGCGCTTTAAATTCAAGTCAATATAAAAGTTTCTACAATTTATTGGTTAACAATAGCGTCGATGCGATGAACAGTGGTCAACTAGATCCTTTTTTATCTTACGATTTAGCAAATATTGCCAAAGTAGATTTAGATTTCGATACTTTCCAAGTAAGCAATGGCGGTATCAACGATAATTATTTTGGAAATGCTAATACAGACTGGAACAAAGAAGTTTTTAGGAGTATGGCTGTAACAAAACAAGCTCATTTGAGTTTGAGCGGTGGCAGCGAAAAAACAGATTATAATTTTAGCACTTCATTTATAGACCAAGAGGGTTTAACTATAAATGATAAAATGAAACAATATAATTTAGGAATTTCCTTTGATACTGATATAAGCAATCACGTAAAAATGGGAAGCTCTGTAAATGTTGGTCATACAGAGGTTAATTCTGGAGAAAACGATGTTTTAAATCAGTTTACAATCAATACTTCAATTGCTCGCGCTCGTCCGGATTTACCCGTTAGAGATGAAAATGGTAAATTGTTAGGTCAGCCGGATTATCAATATGGGTTTATGACTTTAGAGCCAAATCCTTTAATGCGATTGAGTAACAAAACCAATAACAAAGCCTATAATTTTATCGGCAATACTTATATTGAAGCGGAGCCATTAAAAGATTTAAAGTTAAAAGCAGACGTAAATGCTTCTGTCTTTTACAATAAAAACAGTTCGTTTATTCCTAAAATTACAGAAACTGATTTTATATATTATCCTAATGATTCTTATTTAAATGAAGAAGATGGCTTAGTGTCTAATATCACAACGAATTTGACTGCTAATTACAACTTTAAAATTTCAGAGCATAAATTCGGTGCATTAGCAGGAGCTGCCTGGGATAAAACAAACTTTAATAATTCAAGTCATTTATACAGCGGTTTTCCTGATGACGAGGTTTTAATCAATGCAACATCAGCGCGAACTGTAATTGGATATGCCAGCAATCGTGTAGAAACAGGATTGTATTCGTTGTTCTCTCGTTTGAATTATGGTTACAAAGATTTGTATAATGCTACTGTAAATTTTAGAACTGATACTTCTTCAAAATTTGGTCCAGATAATAAAAGAGCGTACTTCCCGTCTTTGTCTGCAAGTTGGAATATTAATAATGAAAGTTTTTTAGCTGATGTAAGCAACATCAACATTTTAAAACTAAGAGCGAGTGTTGGAAAAGTGGGTTCTACTAACGTTTCCGATTTTGCTTTCTTACAGTTTTTTCAAAACACAGCATCTAACATCTATAACGGAAGTTCGGCCATTGTACCAGAAAACAACTTCCCAAATCCAAACATTGGATGGGAAACTACCAAAGAGGTTAATTTAGGTTTAGATTTCGGTTTCTTCCACAATCGCATAAAAGGAAGTTTTGATATTTACGATAGAAAAACAACCGGTGCTTTAGTAAAAACACCAATTCCTTTTGAACTTGGACCTAACTCTTATTTCTCTAATTTCATGGATGTTTCAAATAAGGGAATTGAAATCACTTTAGGCGGCGATATCATCAGAAGTCAGGATTTTGTTTGGTCAACTAGTTTTAACTGGTCTTTAAACAGAAACAAACTCGAAAAATTAAACGGTGCCAGTATCAATTCGTACCAATTAGATTATTACATCGAAGGAGAACCCGTAGGTACGATTATGGGATATAAAGTAGCTAAAATTTTCCAATCGCAAGACGAAGTTGATGCTTTAAATGCAGCTTCACCATCAGGAATTTATGATAAAGCCTCAACTACTGTTGGTGACTTTATGATGGAAGACGTTAACGATGATGGTCAGATTAATGCTAATGACAGAGCGATAATAGGAAATATTCAACCGGACTTTTTTGGCGGAATATCAAATACATTCGCTTACAAGAATTTTAGTCTAAATGCATTGTTTCAATATTCTGTAGGAGCGAAATCAATTTGGAGTGCAATTCCAACAGGTATTTATAACACATTGGGAGAAAATAAATATACTGAATACGCCCTAAATACCTGGACACCTGAAAATACTAATGCTCGTTATGCAAAAGCAGTATATACAGATCCATCATCTAATGGAAGAATTTCAGATAGATACATTTATGACACGTCTTATTTACGTCTAAAAAGCATCCAGTTAAGTTATAATTTCGACCAAAAACTAATCAACAGAATTGGTATAGAAAGCGCAAAACTGACATTAACGGGCACAAATTTAGTGACTTGGACAAAATGGCCTGGAATTGATCCTGAAACTTTCTCTGAAAGAGGCACTATCACAGATCAAATCAACAATGAAGATCCGTATCCATTAGCTAAGTCGTACTCTTTAGGAGTTCAAGTTCAATTTTAAATTCAAAAATGATGAAACAACATTTTATAAAGATCAATACGATTTTACTTCTTTCAATAGCATTAACCACTGCAAGCTGTAATATTGACGATATACAACCCAATAATAAATTAACAACAGATAATACTGTACGCGATGAGGCTTCGGCTCAATTAGTTCTGAATGGTGTTTATGATTTAGGAAAAGAGTTTGATGTAAGCTTTTTTCCCTTGCATTTAGCAGCTTATGGCAACGAAGGATTGATCTCGGGTTTTATGAGTGGCAGTAAAGGATTTAACACTAACGAAGTCCCGGTAGATAATATCTTTTTGACGAATTTATATAGCGGTCATTACAAAATTATTAATTCTGCTAATTTCCTAATTCAGGAATTAGAAGCAGGAAAAGCCATTGGTATTTCTGAAGAAAAAAAAGGAGCAATGATTGCTCAGGCAAAGTTCCAACGAGCTTTTACTTATTTTAATTTGTTGCGTTACTTTGGAGAATTCTACGATTTAAATTCTTCTTACGGAGTAGTTTTAAGAACTAATTTCTCGACTGTACTCGAGGCAAAACCTAGAAATACAGTAGCAGAGGTATACAAACAGATAGAAGATGATTTACTATACGCATCACTTTTGGGGCCAGTAAACATAGACCATTTTTATTCTGGAAGTCTTGCTGCCAAAGCCCTGTTGTCAAAAGTTTATTTGTACGAAAGAAAATTTACAGAAGCCGCCACTCTAGCAGATGAAGTAATAAACAATGCCGAAGGCTACATGTTGGAAGCACAATATTCAGATATCTTTAAAAATAGTTTCAAGTCATCTGAAGTTATTTTCGCTCCAATAACAGGCCCGGATAATGAAGGAAAAACAGCCATGTATCAGGTAAACACCACAACATACAGTCAAACCTTAAAAAGTTTAGCCGATGCTCAGGTAGGAACTTTTAATGACGGTAGTTTGTCAGGTACAGGTTCAGGATACGATCCACGTTTTGCGTTTGCCTACTCAAACATCACAAAAAAGTCAAATGGAAACGGTAAATATCCATTTTTAAACACAATTGCATCTCAAGGAAATACCCTGTATCATTTGCGTCTTGCTGAAATATACTTAATTAAAGCTGAAGCAGAAACTCGTAAGACAGGTGGAGATCTAACTTTAGCATTAGAAAGTCTAAACGAAATAAGAAATCGCGCAGGAGTAGCCGAAAAAGAACTTACTGATAAAACAACTCTACTAGAAGATATTCGCAACGAAAAATTACTAGAACTATTTTTTGAAAATGGCGAAGGGTGGTTTGATATCGTACGATATGTAAATCTTGGAAATCTTAAAGCATCATCAGTCAAAGCTACTTTGGTATCTCCTAATCAATTTGTTCTGCCAATACCATTACAAATAATAGCAGGAAATAAAACAGTCACACAAAACAAAGGCTACTAGCCTTTTCACTATTCTAAAAGCAGAGTGTACCTATTTCGAAAAAGATAAATCTATAATCAAATTATCGATACACGCTCATTTCTTAAACTTAAATTTAATAAATCTAAAAAAATGAAAAAATTACAAGCATTGGCATTACTAGTTGTAATGCTTTCTTGCCAAAAAATAATAGCGCAAAAAGAGTATGCAATAGTACACGGAAAAATAGAAAATCCAATCGAAGGATTAGGAGTACGATTATTTGATCCCATTAGTTCAAAAAGCGTTACAATAAAAGTAGCTGCTGACGGAACATATAGAGATACCTTAAAATTGGATAAACCCATATTATTTAATACTTTTTATGATAAGTTCTTCAATGTATATCTTATAAATGATATGAATTTAGAAATTAATTTTGATGCAAAAAACATTTATAAAAGCATCACAATCAGCGGAAAAGGAGAAAAAGAAAACAACTTTTTAAGAACCAAATCTAAACTGGAAGCAGATTTATATGGGAGTGATTATATGGAGTTTTTAAACTTAGAAAAAACAGTTTTTGATGCTAAAATAAATAAATTTTCAGCTGATTTCACGTCACTACTAAAGCAAAAAAAATCAGATCTTGATCCTAATTTTGTAACCATCCAATTAAAAATGTTTGAAAACTTGACAAAAGGTCTTCTTCAGCAATATACAGATGAACAAAGAAATAAAAGTGAATTAGGTATAGGAATGCCTTCACCAGAGTTTAAAAATTATATTAATTACAAAGAAGGAAAATCCTCTCTTAAAGATTTCAGAGGAAGCTTTGTTTTTATTGACGTTTGGGCAACATGGTGCGGACCATGCAAATACGAAATGCCATTTATTGCAAAAGTAGAAAAACAATTTCACGGTAAGAACATAAAATTTGTTAGCATATCTGTAGACCGTTTAAAAGATGAAATAAAATGGCGCAACATGATTAAAGCACAAGGTTTGACCGGAATTCAGCTTTTGGCAGACAAAGAGATAGCATCATCATTTATAGCGGCTTACTATATTCAGGCTATTCCACGTTTTATTATTTTAGATAAAGAAGGAAAAATTGTCAATTCCGATGCTCCAAGACCATCAGAGCCAGAATTAGTCGAGATCTTAAAATCTCTTAATATTTAAATAACTTTTTAAAAACTAGCTTTAATAATCAGAGAAAAGGTCTTTCTGGTTATTAAATTCAATTCATTTTTGTTTCCATTTTTTAAACATTAATCTCTGTAGAAAATAGTTTATTATTAAAAGGTTAATATGCTTATCTCGAAAAAATGTATAAATAATATCCCTTTTAAAATTTACGTTAAATCAGGGCAGGAAACGTAATTATATAAAAAAACATGAAAAATTTATTAACTGTATTTTTTATTTTAGTAACAGCGCATACTGTTACAGCACAAGAACTAAAATTAAACGATCCGCTTCCGGTAAATACCCGAATTAAAAAAGGAGTTTTAAAAAATGGTATGACGTATTATATCTATAAAACAGATGTAATTAAAAATGTTGCGAGTTATTACATTATTCAAAATGTGGGTTCTATTTTAGAGAATGATGACCAGCAAGGACTTGCACATTTTCTAGAACACATGGCTTTTAATGGAACTAAAAATTTTCCGGGAAAAGGCATTTTGAATACACTTCAAAAACATGGAGCAGTTTTCGCAAAAGACATTAATGCTTATACAGCTTTTGACGAAACGGTTTATAACATGGACAATATCCCCACAAACGTACCCGGATTAGTAGATAGTTCTTTATTGATTTTACATGATTGGGCAGATGGTTTATCTCTTACAGAGTCAGAAATAGATTCAGAACGTGGCGTAATTAAAGAAGAGTGGCGAACAAGACAAAATGGGTATATGCGTCTTTTCAAGAAATCATTGCCTACGATGTTTAATAAGACCAAATATGCTGATCGTATGCCAATTGGTTCAATGACTGTAATTGATAATTTTAAGTACAAAGCGTTACGAGATTTTTACCACGATTGGTACAGAACAGATTTGCAAGCCATTGCAATAGTTGGTGATATTGATGTAGCAGAAATAGAACAAAAAATAGAAAAGTTATTTGGTCCAATCCCCGGGATAAAAAATCCGGCACAAAGAATAATTACAGAAATTCCGGATAATGAAAATATGCTTTATAATTTAGGAACCGATCAAGAAGTCGCTACCTCAACGATTTCTTTTACAATCAATCAGCCCAAATCCTTAAAAGACGAAACAGTAGCCGATTTAAAAGAATCGCTTTTTAATGGAATGCTTTTAAGAATGTTAAATTCAAGACTTAGAGAGATTTCTCAAAAACCAGAGGCTCCATTTGTTTCAGCAAGTTGCAGTTATTCCAGTTTAGCGAGAGCAAATAATAGCTTTGGTTTACTAATCTCTCCAAAACCAAATCAGCAACAAGAAGCATTTAAAGCTGCATTGACAGAATTAAATCGTATCGTAAAATTTGCTTTTACGCAAGAAGAAATTGGTAGAACTAAAGCTTATTATACTAATCTTTATCAAACTAAAATTAGTAAAATTGACCAGACTCCTCACGCAGAAATAGTCAACACAATTCAGAAGAACTATCTGGAAAATGAGGCTATTACTGACATTATAAAGGAATTTGATATCATTAAAATTATTTTTAATGAAATGACTCCTCAGGATTTAAATGATCATGTTAAAATATTATACACTGCAAAAAACAGAGTCTTAGATGTTACAGGAGTCGAAAATGAAAATAATCTTTCGCTGGATGAAGCTTTAAAAATTATTAACCAAGTTGAAAACGACGTTAGTATAATAGCTTATAAAGATGAATTTGTTGGCAAAACATTGATTTCAGGTACTCAGATTAAATCAGGTAAAATTGTATCTGAAAAAAATAACAAGGAATTAGGTTCAACTCGTTTTGTATTAAGCAACGGCGTAGTTGTAGATTACAAATTTACAGACATTGAAAAAAACAACGTACTACTTGAAGCAGTAAGCTTTGGAGGTAACTCTGTGATCAAAGATTCCGACCTTCCTTCTGCAGCAATGATGGGTACTTTAGCAAGAATGTCTGGTTTAGGAGATTATAACGCTACAGATATATCTAAAATTCTGGCGGGAAAAAATGCTAATACAAGAGTAGAAATTACAGCATTAGAAGAAAATATTTCGGGAATGACTACTACTAAAGATGTCGAAACTATGCTTCAATTAGTGCATTTGCAATTTGTAAAACCCCGTTTTGACGAAAGCAGTTTTAAGGTTTTACAAAACAATTTACAAAATAGCTTAACTCAAAGAAAAAATGATATCGCTTATAAAATGCAAGATAGTATCACGACGTCTTTATATGGATTCAACAATACAAAAATGCGTCTTTTTGATGAGCAATATATAAAAGAGGTTTCGTTCGAAAAAATTAAATCCATATACAAAGAACGTTTTAAAAACCCTGCCGATTTTACTTTTTCGATAGTAGGTGATCTTTCAAAAAAAGACCTTAAACCTCTATTAGAGAAGTACATTGCTAGTTTACCCACCACAAATAAAAAAGAAAAATGGCAAGATAATTCAGTTGCTTGGTTGAAAGACACTAATAAAAAAGAAATATTCATTGCAATGGAAGACCCAAAAGCAACGGTTCGTATTTCGTTTAAAAAGCCATTGGGTTACAGCTTAAAAAACACGTACCTATTAAAAGCTTTTCAAGACATTCTGGAACTTAGATTAATGGAGACCCTAAGAGAGCAAGAAGGTGGCACATATGGAGCAAGTGTATACAGCTCTTTGTCTAAAAGGCCAAAAGAAATAGCTAATTTTTATGTGTATTTTGATTGTGATCCTGATAAAGTCGATAAACTAGTTGCCATCGTTTATAAAGAAATTCAAAAAATTGAAAATAATGAAATTGATAATAACGATTTAAAAAAAGTAGTCACAAGTTACCTTAAAGAACTAAAAGAAGAAAAGGAATACACAGGTTACGAGTTGAATGTACTGTATGATTTCAATGTAGAAGGATACAATAAAAACGACCCGAAAAATAATCTTGACTTAATAAATTCAATAACTACGCAAGACATCCAAAAGTTTGCACAAGTTCTGATGAAAGATACTCAAAGTTTTGAATTTATTTTTAAACCTAAAAAATAGTATTAAAAACACCTTTCGTTACTACTTAGTTTTTAAGTATCTGAATTAGTTATCAATAAACGAAAGTATGTATAGGGTTATTATGTAAATAGCCCTATTATTTATAATCCTTTAAATACTATTCTATTTAAAAAACAGAAGTATTAGTCAGTCATGGTCGGAAGATCATTCTTCCGACTTTTTTTTGCTTTATATTTTTAAAATATTGGTTTTTATTTGTATTATTTAATGAGAATTTTCTTGTTTAAGTTATTGATTTTATGTATATTTATTACTGTAAATTAGTAGTTTATGGCCAATTTTAAAGACCACAAAGTATCCGTTAATGAGTTGTTAGGTTTTATTCCTGAAGTACTCCTGTCACATCTTTCTACTAGCACGAAAGTAGACCACTATTCTAAAGTACTTCATGGTAAAAAAGTTTTCTACCTACTTCTATATGCTATTCTAGACAATGAAAAACTCAGTCAGCGGACATTAGAAGACACTTTTAACTATTCAGGTTTTAAAACCCTTTTTAATTTGGACGAATCAGAAACCGTTAGAAGAAGCTCTATTTCTGAGAGGCTATCTAAGATTGACTCTAGTTATTTTAAAGAAATTTTTGAATATATGTATGATCAGTTTTCTGAAAGTTATAATCAGTCAGAAAGAGATAAATACAATCTAATGAGTATAGATAGTACAATTGTTTCTGAAGCAGCTGGAAGACTCAAAGAAGGAATAGATATGAAGACGGGCAAGAAAAATATAAAATTCAGTATTTCATTTGATGGAATTCTTCCTGCTGGCGTTGAAATATTTAACACTAAGAATTATGCTTCTGAGGAAAACGCCCTTCCTGAAGCTATTTTAAAGCAAGTAAAAAAAGATGTTGATCATCGTAATATTTACATTATTGACAGAGGGCTTCAATCAACTCGGGTGATGAAAGATTTTTCTCAAAAGAATATCAAATTTGTTATCCGTTCTAAAGAAAATCGAAAATACCAGGAGATTGAATCTCTTATTAAAGAAGGTCAGGATTTAGATATTGGAGATAATTTATTAATAAAAGATAGCATTGTTGCAAATTTATAAAGGTATCTTATGAGCTGAAAAAACCGCATGGGTGGAGATTTTTTGGCAAGACCTGAAAGGCCCGGCCTTGCTTTGGCTTATCGACACGGACTACCTTTGCTCCTGAAATAAAACAAAAGCATACAGGGTCTCGGGTAAAAGAAAAAGGGTAGCAATTGGGTGCGTATGGATAAACATCATTCACAATCAACATTGACTTTGCCCGGAATGGACTGTTCACTTTACTCCGGAATGAACTGTTCAGTTTGCTCCGGAATACCCATTGACCATACATTGATAACAATTGGTAAATTTTGTTTTCCACTTAAACTAAACTTTGTTTCTTCCATAAATCATAATATTTTCCTTTTTTCTCTAATAAAATATGATGATTACCCGATTCAATGATTTTTCCATTTTCCATAACTAATATTTCATCAGCATTTGCAACTGTACTAAGCCGGTGAGCAATAATAATTATAGTTTTACCTTGCTTTTTGAAATCATCAATAACTTTTTTTACTATCAATTCAGAATTTGTATCTAATCCAGAGGTAGCTTCGTCCATTAATAAAATTTCAGGATCTTTATATAATGCCCTGGCAATAGCAATTCTTTGTTTTTGCCCACCGGATAGCATTGTTCCATTCTTACCAATCTGCGTTTCAAAACCGTTAGGTAGTTTTTCTACAAATTCGGTAATACCTAATTGTCGCGATAAATCTAGTATTCTGTTAATGTTTGGAAAAGAATCTCCTAAAGCAATATTTTCAATTATATTTCCCGAAAACAAATTAAGCTGTTGTGGTATAACTCCAACTAATTGTCTTAGGCTTTTATAATGTATAAATTGAGTATCATAGCCTCCAATATAAATTTTACCCTCATTTATTGGATACAAATTTTTGCGATAGATTGTGATGCATTAATGAAAGAACCTGTCTGAATGCCTGAAAAATTCTCTATAGTTCCAGAAATAGGAGCCAAAATCATATAATTGTTCGATTCAATATTTATTTTAGAAACCATTCCGTTCAAATTTTTCAAACGTTCTTCTAAATCTCTTTTCTGATTTTCCCAAGTCAATTTCTGCTGACTTATATAACTTTGCAATGCTTGTTTATTGAAATGCAATTCAGATTCGATTTTTTCGAAATCAGCTTTTGCAATAATATCCTTATCATACAAGATTCTATTACGGTCATGATTTATTTTTGCCTGTGAAATTTTGCTTTGCAATTCACTTTTTCCTGATTTAAATTTGAATAAATCTTCTCGCGCTGAAGATGTTAGCAAATGATTCGTTTTATTTTGTAGAAGGTTTGAAACATCATTTAGCAATGCTGAAACAGAACCTGATAATGAATCCTGAGTTCTTTTATCACTTTCTAGATTCTCTTTAGAAACTTTTAAAAGTGTATCGCCTTTTTGTACAAAAACATTGTTTTTCAATAAAGTCAATTTAACACGGCCACTTACAATTGCCATAACAGGCACATTATCCGTTTTACTACGAATAATACCGCGACTCTGACTACTAATATCTACTTTGATTACAGGAAGAAGAGACAAGAAAACAATAAGAATTAATAAGATTAAAAGGTAAATAGAAAAGTTTTTGGTTTTATTTTTGGCAATAAGATTTTCAAGGGTGTTTACTGGATCTGAACTAAAGTTCATATAATTTTAATGTTTTAATGTTAATTTAAATAAAGTACATAACATCATTTTTGTAATCAAAATTCACTAAAAAAGTACGGATTGTTCAAAAAACAATCCGCAATAATTCTCCAAAGAATAGTTGCTAACTATTAAGTAGAAATTCTCTAAGCAGAATAACAGACTTAAAGAATAACTTCAAGTTTTAACTCTTTTTATCTTCTAAATACATCTAGTTTAATAAATAATATAATGCCTTACCAGCAAATTTCCCTGAAAAATATATTAAAAAAACAGAAATCAATACAGCATAAAATATAGCTGCAAATTTTTTATCTTTTGTTCCTAAATAAGTTTTGTTAAATAAATTATTTTTCATTTTAAATATATTTTAGTTTACGTATCAAATTTTATAATAGAACAAACCTACCAAAATAGCAGGTTTGTTCTTTTATCATTAATTAAGCATATGGTGTAGAGCTTGCCCTACAGCATATCCTGCACCATAAATAGCTCCTGCAGCTCCCTTTGCAATTGAAAAAACCTCAAAACCTCCTTCAATGTTGCTTACTTTTTCTTTCTACAACTCAACGACCTGACAATCAATAGTTTCCATATAAGTTTATTTTAGTATTAATTAACTGAGTTATATCCATTATACACTCCAAGTGCAAAAAGGGCCGCTGCATAGAATAATGGACCAAATCCACCATCAATTTCCTTTACTTCCTGAGCATTATCTCATCATCCATTTCCATTTTTTGATTATTACCTGTTACTCAAATGATGCAAAAAACTGGTTTATTCCTCCGGTACAAATGTGGTACAAATATATGATAAAAAATGATTAAAAAACAGCAGAATCAAAAAAGACATCAAAAGAAAAAGCGCTGTAAACATTAAGTTTACAGCGCTTTAGCATTTATTGTTAACTGATGTTAATCAGTACTTATTTGACATATCGGTAAATAATTTAAGTGAGACTATTACTTTGATTAGCACTATAAATAATAATTTCTGATGGCAAACTTTAAATAAAAAAAATGGAGTGTTAATATTTTCTACGATATTAATCTAAAACTGGGGTAAAAAAAACAAATCAAACAAATTAAAACAATTAAAAAAGTTGCGTAGATAGTAAACATAGTACGTTTATGGCTATGATTAATTTCAGCTAATTTTAAATTTAATTTGGCTTTTTCCCGGTCGATTATATCTTGATATCTATCATTCATTGTTTCAAATATATTAAACTTTCCAAAAATATTATTACGGATTTCCGTAACACACGTTTTATTTATAATAAATTGATAGTATTCTATTCCCCTTCATTTACAGTCATTTAAGAAGTTAAGCCTAAATAATCTGGATGGAAATAAAAAACATCATTCTCTGGCAAACAATTAAAGTAAAACCTTCGCCTGATTTTAAAGTTGTAAGTTCGACAGGTGAACCAAATTGTACTGGTTGTTCTGGTACACTCGCCTGCGCATTAAACGCTTGATTTCTTGGCCAACCTTAAGGTGGTTTGGGTTTTTAATAATTTACTTTGGATTAGTCTGCCGTAAATTCCGGAATATCGATTGAGTCTAAGGGTATGTATGATACTAAAAATATCATTTTTGGATTTTTACTATTCAAATAAATTCATTTTAAGTAAACTATTTATATAGTCATTGGTTGTCTTGCTTAACATGTCAAAATAATAAAATGCGTGTTTTTTTAAGTCCTCTCCAAATATTTCTGAATTATATAATCTAATCATCCCATTTCCTATAAATTCTTTATCTGTTCCTCGATCAATGACCCATTCCATAGGCGAAACTCGATTAACTGTTTTTATAGCAAAGTAACCTCCAAAATTATACGTTGGTTGATGAAAGTAAGGATGTCCAAATATGCCCAAATTACTTTTTTCTTTTAATTTAAATTTTTCGTTAACTTTAAATACAATCAAATTAAAAGGGGGTGTCTCCCAATCACCATGCTTCATTTCTTTAATCGTTTTGCTATAATTAACCTCAAAACCTATGAAATAGTCTTTTTGAAAATGCTTGTATCTTATTTGAGTTTTTCCATTCTGTAATATCTTGTCGAAACTTTCGAATTTTGTTTCCAATAAATGATTATAATAATTTATCCAACCTTCTATATTGTAAAATGGATCATTTATATATACTTTATAATAATCTTCTTCTTTTACAATTTTGTCCTCAAAACAATTAAAATTAGAAATTTCTTTATACGAACTTTCCTCTGCAGACGTCCAGAACTTTTCTTTAGATGAATTCTCAATTTCAATTTCGGCCTCCGTTAATTTTTCCAATATTTCAGGCTCTCCATTTGTACCATCAGTTGGAGTGTAATTATAAGACAGATTGTTATCATTATAAAAAATATCTAAATAATCTAATCGCTTTAATATATCGTCATTAATATTATTCATATTAACTGGACTTAGAAGATATGAATATAACGCTCTCTCTAAGTAAGTATTTTGTATTTTTTAATTAATTTTAAAGTGTCTTCTTTTAAAATATCTGCATTGTAATTCATCTTTTTATAGCACTCATTCTTTTGGTCAACTTCGGTATTTCTATTACGATTTAACTACTTATAAAGTATAAATCAGCAACCTTTTTGTTGTAAATTATAAATTTACTTGCATTTTATTTTCTCAAAAATAGCCTTTAATTGATCCATGACAGATCCCGATTTAAAATCTTCTTTCGAAATTGCATCAACAAGTTTTGGGCAATCTGCAAAAGCCTCTCTTGACATTTTTCTAATTAATGAATTTGTTCCTATCGCTAAACCATTTGATGCTGTAGTAGCATAGCCAAATACTAATTCTTCACTGTCTTTTTTACCAAAAAAATAGGCTGTATTGGCAATAGTAACTACAGTACTTGTACCACCTGCATTTGGCCGACTTCCACCTTCCGATGCAATACCACCTATTTTTACATTTTTATCATAAACAATGTAAAACCACAGTTTTTTCTTAGATCTCGAAAATTTGCCTGTTAAAATATTAGCTGTTGTGGCATATAATCGTTCCGCTATATACTTTTTACTTTCTCCATTTGTATATTCAATTTTTTTGACATTGACACTTTCAATTTTTTCTTTTTTTGCTTCTTCATCATTTTTGAAATAGACCTTAGAATCATCACTTTCAACCATTTCGGCAAGACCTTTTTTTGTTGATCCGTCTTCCATAAATAAAACAGCTTTGATAAATTTAGCGTGTCCAGTTGTAGCAAATAATATCGTAACAGTAAGTAATATTATTTTTTTCATATTTAAATAATTTAAAAGTAATTATATAATATAACGACAATTTCAATGCTAATCAAATTTGGAAACATTAGTCTTATTTGACTACGTTACCTTCTTTGTCCGTTATATATGGTTTATGTAATTCATGCCATCTTTTTTCAAAAGAGTCAATATTGGCCATATCTTTTTTTATCAAATCGCTTAATTTACTGACTTCTTTGTCGAAACTACTTTGACTATTGATTTTCCCCAGTTTATATTCTGGTAGAAATAACATATAAAACAAAGGAGGACCTTTATAATCGTCGCTTCTTAATCGCATCTTAGTTGAATCATTAGGCGGAAGATGAAAGTTTATTCCCTCGCTATCTTTCAATTCATCAACCGAATTTAATTTTTCGTTGAGTTCAAAAATATTTAAGGTGATTTTTATGCGTTTCTCGCCTTTGAGCATACTAGCACTAATAAAATGCAACTTATTTTGATCTGTCAACTTGCATAATTCATAAGAGTAACCGCGAATATTTGAATCGTACTGTCCAAACCAAGAAGTTTTAAATGGCGACTTTATGTAACCGTTCTTTTCCAGCTCGGGGATCCCATAATTTTTAAAAATAGTATTCCTTGCGTCTAGAAGTTCTTTATCTGAGATTTTAAAATTATCGTTCATATTTAATTTTTTGTGTTTCTTTGTGCAGCAACTCCACCACCTGCGCCAACGGTTGCTGTTTTTGCAGCATTTCCAAGACCCTGGCTTGTAGTTCTGTCTATTATAACATTTGTACCTCTATTAATTGCAGTGCTTTGATTTCTTGTTAATCCAGATGTATTAAACTTACTTTCGACTATTAGTTTTCGTCCTGTAAATATATTTTTCATATCATGGTCAAATAATGCTTTAGCTTGTCTGCCAGTCGGAGTTCTGCCCCCAGTCAAAACTTCAGCTTTACCTTGACTAACATAACCCCTACCTTTGTATTTTATTTCGGAAATCGCTTCTCCCAATTTTCCTTTAGCACTTCTGGACAAATTGTTTGTTGAATTTTTAACAGCATTACCAACTAATTTACCTCCGGCACCTAAAACAGCACCAACAGTACCATCAACAACTACATCTCTAATTGTGGTTTTTTGTCCTTGAATAGCTCTGCTTGCAGCGCCTCCAACAGCATTAGCCCCTCCTGAAACACCAGCTGTTACGAGTAAACTTGCACCTCCGGTAAATCCGGCAGCACCTCCTACTACAGCACCTTGTACAGCAGCACCACCAACTGCTCTCCAATTATCTACTTTTCCATTTTTGTATAATTGAGTTCCTGCTTCTATGGCTCCGCCTATAATTCCTCCTATCAATGCTCCTGCGGCAGCGGTTGCACAATTAGGGCATTCTCCATCCGGATCTATGTATTTTACAGGATTATTGTATGAGAACGTATAAGACGCTAAGTTAAATGAATTAAATGCACCTCCGTTTGTAGATTCAGGCTCATCAAAAAAGTCTTCTTTCATCATTAATGGATCGACATTCAGCCATAAACTAGCCTTCATATCCAAATATCTCGCTCCATAATAGCTGAGATTCGTTTCTCTATCTAATTCCTTCCCATTAAACAAATAAGGGCTAGAAAACGAACTTGAATGCTCCTCAAACAATACCTCTCCAAAAGCGATGTACTCCACATGCTGTGAAATAGAACCGTTTTTGGCTGTAATATAAGAAGTACTTCCTAAATGATCGGCGTGAAAATAAAAAATATCATTCTCAGGCAGTCCGATTCCTGTAAAACCTTCTCCGGCTTTTACAGTTGTTGGCTCTATTGGCGGACCAAATTGCACAGGCGGTCCAGGAACATCTCCCGGCGCATTAAAAATAGGATTTCTTGGCCATCCTTCCGGAGGCTCCTGATTTTCCTCAACAGGCTTAAGCACCTCACTAGGATATGGATTTCCGGTAAATTCCGGCGTAGCATAAATTCCTTGCTGTGTTGGAGGTCCCGGCGGTAATCCAAGACTTCTCACATATGCATCTAGAACTTTTTGCTGTTCAGCAGTAAGATTAGTGTAATTAACTCCTCCTGCAGTTAAACCTAAAGGTTGTGCAAAAGTTCCGTTACCAAGTTTACTAACAATACGCCCGCTTCCTTCAAAATAATGTTTTGTAAATTTACCTTTTGTTATAACAAAATAAGGACTTACATAGCCCGTATAATCGTCAGTATGTATAATTGTGGCGGCATTTTCACCATTGATTGCCACGTTCTGAGAGTCGCCTGAACTTTTAATTACACGTTCTCCGTTACTATCATAAGAATATTGGTAAATTCTTCCATTATCATTAATACCCATCAAACGGTTTTCTTCGTCCCATGTCATTTTCCTGAAACTTTGGGTTTCAGTATAACTGGTTGGATTTCCGTTTCCATCGTATACATATTCACGCGGATCTTGTTTTGCAGCTTCTGCAATTTTATTGGGCGCATGCGGATGCAGTTCGTTATCATACTTGTAATCCAAAACATAACCTTTTTGCTCGTTATTTACAGTATGTAGCAAATCTTTTTTCGTAATACTATGTATTTTATTATACGTCATATTAAGCTCATAATTCGCTTTTGTAAATTCACCTTGATAAGTTCCTTTTGCAGATTTTAATCTATAAAAATCATCATACTGGTATTCTTGTGAAGATGTTCCTCCTAAGGTATTGTTTATTATTGGAGCTGTATTTTTAATATTCAATACGTTTCCAACCAAATCATAGCCATATGAATTGTTTATGACTACCCTGACACCGCTTTTTACCTGAAGCTGTTGTAATCTTCTCATTACAGCATCATAGGTATAATTGGTTTCGGTATCGTTACCGTACTTTAGATATTTACGTTGTTCGAATTCATCATAACTCAATTGTTTGACATAATCGTAGGTATGACTTTCTTTTTTACCTTGCATGCTGTGCAGATTTCCTGCACGGTTATAAGTATATTCTACAACCTCTCCATCTGGATAAGTCATTTTTTGAATTCGATTCCAAGTATCATATTCAAATTGCGAAATGTAAGTCTGCACATCAGTAGCTGTAATGCGAAGAGTACGTATTTCTTTCTCTATCTCGCCCAGTTTTCCAAAGAAAAATTCCTGACCGCCTGTTGCATCCTGAACAAACCATAGCCTGCCGCGTCGAGATGGAGTTCCGTCGGCTTTGCCATAATTATACTGTACATTATTCTGAGGGTTTTTAGGATATTTTATTGTTTCCAGGCGGTTATAATTATAAACGTATTCTATTGCACCGCCATTTGGAACTGTGTTTTTTAAATCTTGGGTTATACGTTTGGTTAAGTTACCTGCCAAGTCATATTCCATGGTTGTTGTTCCCGCATCAGGATGTGTAAAGTCAATTCGTTTTCCTATCCAGTCGTAACTAATTTTGGTAGTATGATCCATAGCGTCAGTTACCTTAATTGTTTCTCCTAACGCATTAGTTTCGATCTTTGTAATTAAATCATTTTGTATAACCGCAACATTTTGGCCCGTAGCATCTGCATAAGTCTGGCTTGTTCTGTTTAAAGCATCTGTTTGCGTGGTGCTTAATACAGGCAGTCCGTCATAATTTAAAATAGCATAAACAGTTGTACTAGTACTTCCGTCTGGCAATGTCACTTTTATAGGCCTCCCTACTTCATCATAATCAGTTTTAGTTGGAGCTATATTTGACAGCGCTGTACTAAAGTTGTTATCTATTGTAATAGTCGTTGTTGGATAATAGGTCGCTATTGGTCTTTCCAATCCATCATAAACTATTTTTCCTGAAACTACATGCGCTTCCTGATCCGGACTGCCTGGCTGTGTAAATAAACTTGCGGTTTTTTTAACTTGCAAAGGTCTTCCTAATCCATCTGTATAAGTATATGTTTCAATGTCTTTGCCTAGTTCAGGATCATAATTTCTAGTTTTGGCATAAGGAACTTTTGCTTCTGGAAAATATTCGTAAGCAATTGTATAGGCTCTCCCAGAAGCAATTTCGTAAGGTGCTTTAATAGTCGATGTTCGTCCTTTTGCATCAATCGTATAAATAGTACTTTGATCATTACGATCTGTCGTTTTAAGCGGTGTGCCAAAACGATAATCAAATTCTACTTTATTTTGGTAGCCAAACGCATCTTTAATTTCAGTCATGTATTGATGATTTTCTGCATCATGTACATACTCTAATGTCATACGCTGACCCTTGTGGTTTACAGGTCCGGTGATTTTTTCGAGGTTACCGTAAGTATCATAGGCGATGTCAGTAACGGCAATTTTATCTGCTGCACTATAATTTTTAATTTGCGTTACTTCTGCTGTTGTGGTATTGATTGTTGTGGCTCTTTTACGACGTAAACCTTCGGTAGTAAAAACTTCTAATTGTTTTGCTATACCACCATAATAAGGTGTTGTACTTTCATAATAACTTATTTTTGCTGTCACCTTATCAGCAGCAGAACCGTTTCCTAGATCTTCGTACTGAATAATATTTCCATTAGCATCATAGGTATTAAACGTATTTGTTTCTAAATATTCACTTCCTCCTTCGTATATTTTTTGATTGGCATGAATTAATCCGACAAAAATACGTTTGTCATCACACGAAGGCAAATTCAATTCTGAAACCGGGATATTTGCCTGCGTCGTCACATCAATTAAACTGTACTCGTTTTCAGACTCTTTACGCATTTTTCCGTTCTTGTCTACAATATAACTACGTTTTAAAAGATTCTTTCTGAAATAGTCCTGATTGTAAAATTCCTGAACGGTTGTTGAGAAAAGTGAATTATCAGCAGCATCAATTTCCTCTTCAATTACTTTTTCAAAACCATAAAATTCTCTTTCACGACGGTCCTGATACCCATTTTCATATCTAAATTTACTGATCGAATGATCGATACCATCACCAACATGTCCGTCAAAAACGTCAACAGATTGTAAAACCCATTTTGCCGAAGGATTTTCATAACTTGGCTTTAATAATTCATAATCTACAACATAACTATTCCCTGCACCGTTTGTAACACTTTTTAATTTGTTGGTTCTTTTGATATTTGATAATTGTGCAGTTAAGTGACCATCATCTTTTGAAACGACATAATCCAAATTTCCATCACCATCAATATCCGTAAAAGTACCTTCAGAACGGTTTGTACTCCATCCCTTACTTGCTCCAACAGTTGGAGTAATACGAAGTAGCCAAACGATAATATCAAATGAAAAATTTGCATTCATTCCGTAGCTTACTCCTTTATTTTGGTTCATTTCGGCAAATCTTGGGTAAACAATTGGCGCATCAAAAGAACTCCCTAAGTTTAACGAAACCAACATGGTATTGCCCACATATCTTATTTTATCGGCGAGCCCGTCCCCATTAATATCCATAAAAGATTCATCACTATCTGATTGAGATCGGGCATAATTAGCCCCTCCGGAAATCGATCCCTGTTTAATACTAAAACCTAAACCGGCGCTCCAATCCGTTGAATTACCTTTATTTAAAGTATTAAAATTCCAATTTTCGACTGGTAAAAAACCATATCCTGTATTTAAAAAAACATCTCCGGAGTCTAATATTTTATCGGGTAATCCGTCGCCATTAATATCACTGTGTAGCATTGTCGAGCGGTCTTCACCTTTCCCTTGAGAAGCACTTACAGAAATACTGTTTCCTCCTTTTTCAGCTTCTTTTGAAGCTGTACCTTCTGCTGAATCTTTTTTAACGCTTGCTTTTCCAATAGTTACACTCAATGAATTGGATGGTGCACCATGGCTATAACTTCCGCCAAAATTAGGTCCTTCAGAACTTGTTTTAGAATGACTGAAATTGTCTCCTAAATTAATTACTTCATCAGAAACAGTTCCAACAGGTATTGTCAACTGGACATTTTCTCCTCGTATATAATCTGGGAATCGGTCACCATTAAAGTCGCTCATGGTCTGGGTTACATACGAATCGCCATCAATAGATTTACTGTAACCTAAATTACCCGGACCTACGGAAACCCCTGCTGAGATACTTTTACTTTTGCTTTCGCTGATCATATCAAGAGCCGAGGTGCTTCCGCCCGCCAAAGTTGGCAAAGAAAAGTCCGTATAATCTGAAATATCATCTTCTCCTAATCTTGAAGTTCCAATCATTGGTCCTTTTATAAATATAGACTCTTCCAATCCTTCCAATTTCGTTTTTGCATACGAAGGATTTAAAGAAACAAAATAGCTATCGGCAATTTCGTATCCTTTTCCATCATAATTTTCAGGATCTGTATTATTTAAATCAGGTTCTGTATTATAAGCGTCTGATTGTTTTAGTTTATTCTGGTCTATTGTATTTGTAGCAAGATTTCCGTTTATAACAAATCCTCCCCAATTGCGTTGATATAGACCTAGTGTTCGTTCATCAGGATTTAAAAGGCTGTATATCGCAAAATCGTTTGTAGCAGCATTCCACACCACATCATCCGTCAGATTTGCTATATCTTTTAAATCAATAACCTGAACCTGAAGATTAAGGGCATTTATTTTTGGATAATTTCTAAGAATATTTACACAAAGCGGATTTGAAACTGTGGTTTCTAACTGAATTGGAATTCCTGCCACCGCATCAGGGTAAACCACTGCATTATCAAAAGTATTGATTACTTCTGTCAATGTTCCCGTGGTGAGCTGGTAGCGTTTACGCGCTAACAGCACATTATTTTGTTTGGCCGAAATAATTACTTCTCCATTATAATTATTAACGGTTCCGGGAGGAAAAGGAGATGCCAGCACTAAATCCTGTGGTAATATATTTAGTTTAACTTTTCCGTTAACCGTTGAACTAACCCCTGGAATGTTATAATTTCCTTCTCTTTTGTTATACAGCAAATGAGAAACTTCCATTGGAACTTCCTCCGCAACTCCACCCGGAATGGCTGGTACTGTAACGCTTGGAGCAAAAGAAATGCTTTGCCAATTGATATTGGTTTGCGTTTCTAATGCCATGGTCACCTGTGTTTGAGCTTCAAAGGCAGGCAGATTTATAGATGCTAAATTAAAAGCAGCAACTTCATTTGCTAGAAAAGTCTTTTCAAATAAAATTACCGAAGGGCTGGTTTGTTCCAAATAATTTTTAGTTATCACAAACCTAATATGATCTGACGTAACGGGCTTATTTAATATTCCTTTAAACAAAACATTTCCTGCTACCGGAATAGCTTTTCCTGCGATAGAACTGCTGAAAAAATCAGAACTCGCCTTATATGTTGCTAGTGAATATAAATTGGCATCTTTTAGCGCTACAGGAACTGCAAAATCGGCATTAACTAAATTTCCATTTATATCCCTGTCGAATTGCTTAACCGTCGAATAAGTAATAATCGGGTCCCAAATAACCGCATCAAAATTTCCGTCTCGTACAGCACTTACCCTAAAATACAAACGCTCTCCTTTTTCGACAGAAACTGCAGTATTTTGCTTGGTTTTGATATTATAATCTGTTGCACCAATGGCTTCGTTCCAAAGTAATTGTGTTCCTTTTTGAAAGTATAAATGAACACCGTCTGCTTTATCTTCACCGGCATTGTTGACATATTCTGCCCGAGCTTTTATTCTTTCGGGCGTTGATTCCTGCACTAATTGATATTGATGCGAAATAGAAATAATTCCTTTTACAGGAGCTTCCCACATACGCACAACATCATGCAGCGGATTTTGTTTTTCTATTTCTTCAATCGGAATTGTACTTACACCCGGAATAGTTACATTTCCACCTCCAAAAACAGGTGACGGAGTACCAGTACTAGTAGTTTTAAAGGTCGGGATTCCGTTTTCTAATCGGTTATAATATACCTGTCCGTTTCGCACGAAATCTATTAGTCCGTCTCCATTAAAATCCATGAAATAAGCCTTGGTTTTATTGGTCGAACGCTGCTGGTCGTAACCAATATTTCCAAATTTTAAATTTAAATCGACACCCCAATTGAATGAAGTGGACTTAGAAAATCCAACATCACTAATATTAATTTCCTGCAATTCTCCAAAAGCCAACTGTCCTGAGCCTGCAAGATTTTTTCTGTAGTAAACTCCATTTTTATTTTTGAATACTTTATCCGGTAGTCCGTCACCGTCTAAATCTTCTAATGTAACAGTAGTATCAGATGTTCCCCAACTATTTCCTCCGTGCCCTCCAACAGTAAATCCTTTAAGGCTTCCTGCATTGGTTGCTAAACCTATTCCAAGTCTGTAGCTGATACCTGTCGTTGAGCCCTCGGTACTACTTACTAATGAGTGTTTTCCAGAAAACAATGCATCACTGAATGATGGAATTGAACTATTTTTCAAATTATCGTTTGGTACACTCCAAGTCTGTTCCGGTCCAAATGGATTATATTTTCCTGAAGCATCTCGAATATCATCAAAATAATCTAATTTATTGGTATAAAATAAGTTTGACTCCGAATCATATTCTGAAATTGATTCTAGTAAAGTCTTTTTAAAAGCACCTTCTTTATACTGCAATTCATAACTGCGAATCATTTCATTTTTAAATCGTACTTCTATTTTTCGTAGTAATTGATTGTATAACTGTTTGAAACCCAATCGCGCTGAAACCTGAACGTCAGGGCGATTTGCTTCTCCTAAATCCCCATTTTTTACAAACGTGACACTGTAATTTCCTTTTTGAGAACCAAACCCTGTATAATAGACTTTTTTAAGATACATCCCCCCATCGCGTTTGTCATACTCGTATTCTACAGTATTTCCATTTAAATCAACCTGAAGACAAAGTGCCCAATATCCGACATTCCCGTTTGCATCCTGCAAAATACCATTTGTTGCAAGTCCTGAAGTTGTACCTCCATAATAGCTAGCAGTACCACTTTTATCTTTTACTATCCAATAATAGTTTTTAGGTGAAGATCCTTTACGGATGATCTGATGAAAAGCGCTTTCACGTCTTGGATAAAATTGTTTGTCAGTAGTTCTTCCAGTCCATTCTGCTCTGTGTGAATTCGGAATCAAGGCTTCACCGGCAATCGAATATGTTTCTGTTTCTTTAGCGGCATCATATCTTGGTGCTCCCCAGCGGGTTTCGATACTTACTGCCGGAGCCGAAATATCCCAGCCCATACCTGTCCAGCTGTGCCCGCCGTCACTATCATATTGCAGATTTAATGATGGATGCATTCCGCCTCTTCCGCTTGGAATTACAATAGAAAAAGCTGTACTTGCTGTTCCTCTTCCATTTGCAGAAGGCGTCTCTATAGACTGAATCCCAACGAGCGGACTTGCCGCTTTTAGATCTTTGATGCTCGTTGAAGTATAACCCGAAGTTTCTGGAGATTCAGGCATTTTTACAATACCAGCAATAAAATCGGTAAAATGTGTTGTTTTAGCCTTAATTATTCCCTGTTTAATATCCAATGAATCTTTTGCAATTTCTTGCCAAAGACGTTTGTTGTCATCAAAATAAAAAACATTAATATCTTTCTCTGTATATCCTTCCGGAATTATTTTCTTATCATACGGTATTGATAAGGTTACGGCTTTTTCAAAAATAGTTCCATGTGGCAATAATCTAAAACCTGCATTTATTCCGGTAACATTCACCATTGAAGAGTTAAGCGGTGCAATGTCTATTTTTCTTAAACCGCTAACAGATACAGTTATATTGTTTTTAAGAGCTCCAACAGGAAAAATAGCTAAAAAATTCTTATACAAAAGTGTATTATTAGTTTGAAAATCAATAGTTTTAAAAATGCGTTCTTTTGCATTTTCAATAGGTCTGAAACGATCCACCTTGGAAAAATGCTTTAATTCTAATTTTTCTTTAACGATAACTCCCGTAATTGTTTCCTTAGTAACCACAATTGATTTTCCTATTGTTGCTGCATCAAAAATTAATTCAAATTCCGGTTGATTAAGATCAATATCAATTCCGCCAATACTAATTTTTTTTATCTGAGAAGGTATATTGGTTCCTTTGATGTATAGCATATTCTCGAATCTTAATAATGTAAAATCACTTGAAGGAAGTACTGTTTTATAAACAATGTGTGCATTCCTGATTTTATATGAATTTGAAACACCTTCAGGAGCTGTAAATAGCAAAACGTTATCTCCGGCACGTAATAATTTTTCAGAAAGTAATTCCGATTGTTTTGTCCAGTTTTTATTTTGAGATAAAAATTGACCTCCAATACTGGGCTGATTGTTTAAACTTCTTGAAATCGAAGCTGCCTGATCGTATCCGTATAATTCGTATTCTAAATAAGCACTCTCTCCATTTGCAGGTAAAGCATCTACTTTAAAATGAAAAACGTTATCATAAGCATCATCCGCAGCGGATGCGTCGGCGACACCGATGATTCCTTCTGTAATATCTGCCGAAAATGATTTTACAGTTTTATTTTCAGTCTTAAGAATTGCTGTTGAATCTGTTTTTGAAACCGCTGATTCTTTTTCAGAAGCATTTTTAGTAAAAAAGGAAGCTATCTTATAAGGTCCAAAATTTGCTGCGAACAAAAACGAACCAATTAAAAATACAAGTATTATAATTTTATTTTTCATAAAGAAGATAATCAATTTACCCAAACGTTTATTTAAATCATTTCTACAAAGTTTATTTTGCCAAAATGGAATGAATTATTTCACAATAACTTTAAAGGTTTTTGTGCCAAATTCTGAACTAACAGACACCAGATACATTCCCGATGAACTATTGATAGTATCATCATACAAATAAGTTTCTATTTGAGTAAGGTGTTTTTGTTTTATAATAGATCCTGTCAGAGAGTAAATACTAATATTTACATCTGTCTTGTGTGGATATTGCATAGCCATAGAAAAATGACCATCTGTAGTTGGATTAGGATATAAAATAATTACACTCGAATCGGTAATTTCTTTTCCATCTGTAGCGATAGCAATCTTGGTCGCCGTTTTACATTCCTGACCATTTAATAGTCGTAGTTCGTAATTACCCGGCTGATCGACTAGAATTTTAGGATTATTGTCTATAAAATCGCCTTCATAAAACCATTGGTATTCATAATTTCCTGCTGGTAAACCTGCACTTGCATCAAGGGTTATGGCATTTCCACCCGTCAATAAATAATCTGATTTTAAATTGGGGAATGTTCCTTGCTTATCAGCCACAAAAACGGTTTCCGAGTATAAATTTCCTTTTGCGTCACGAACAATATAATCATAAGTTCCAGAGGAAAGTTGTAATCCTGTAATGCTTTTTGCAGCCTGATTCCATTGCTTTACAACCACATCGCTTCCGTCTTCTTTAACGGTAACGGAAAAGGGAGCTTCGCCACCTTCAATGCTATAATTTAACTGACCGGATCCTGATATGCCACAAGTAGCTTCCGTTATCCAGACCCTGCTAAACATTTCCGGCGCGACCTTTAGCGTAAATTTTGCTTTACCTGATTTTTGTTTGTCCCAGTTAAAATCTTTTAGAACCAATTTTTCTGTACTTGACGTGCTTGCCAAACGAACATATTCTGAATCTTTTTCGTCATAGGTTCCTTTACCGGAATAATCAACCAACAACCAGTAATAGGTATCTTTGGGTAAAGTGCCTTTTACAAAAGCAGGGTTAAAAGACCAGTCAAGACTAAGGTCTCTTGGATTTGTAAAATCCAATTGCCATTGTCTTGTAATACCAATTGGCTCTCCTTGTTCCTGTTTTTTAACCAAGAGATTTTTTCCGTTATCACTCCAAAAAGCAAAGTAGTTATTGGGTATTGTGCCCGATTTACTTTTAAGTTCTATTGTCAAAAGCCCTTCTTCGATCATGTTGCTGCTCTTTAGCTGCAGTAATCCGCTGGCATCATCTCTTCCAACTCCGGTAATTGAGGAATTAAAATTTTTATGATGGTCGATATCCCAAATAGTTTCTCCCTGACTGTTGAGGTAGTTTTTATTTTCAAATTGCGAAAGCGAAATACCATATTTAATTCCGAGGTAACTGGCTACTTTCTGGGTTTCTTTACCCGATAAAACTCTGTTGTAAACTAGAATTTCACTGATATTTCCTTTAAACTCTTCAGGAGGTAATTTCTCAAATTTAGATTTTTGCCCAATCGTTAATGACGATAGCTTTGCAACACTATCCGTTACATTCTGTTGAAAAAAGTGAATGTTGGCTTTATGAGGTTTTATCTTTTCCGGGTACGATTGATAGGAGTATTTTTTTAGATCAACCAAACGTTTATTGGTCGCAACTGAGAGTGTTTTTTGCGGATCATTTATCGCCCATAAAAATTGTTCTTTCAAACTGTCTTTTACTTTGTAAACGATAAATAATGTCTGACGTCTTTTACTTTCTATGCCCAAAGGTAAGATCAGGGAATCCTGAGCCGTGTCAAAAACTATACTTGGGTTGAAATTAAAAGCTGCTCCGGTCTGCTTTTTTTCGGATATTTTCCCTTCTTTTTTCGTCAGGCTTTCCCAATAATAAGCATCTGCGTTGTTTCGGGTTTTAATCCAAAAAGACGGATCAATGACTGCTCCGGGCAATGCTTTTTGCTGAGAAAAAACCAGATTGCTTGCCGATAGAGTTATAAAAACCAATGCTGAAAAAATCTTTCTATACATAATTCTGTATGTTTTAAAATGAAATCTACCCTTAGAAATTGGCCAGATCATCAAAGTCAAAAGAGTACCCAATAATGAGTGAAATACTATTGATTTTGTTTTTGTTTTCACTGTAACGATGCCCGTTTTCTTCAGTTGTCAAAGCATCAGTAAGTCCTAAAGTATATCGGGCTCCAATAGATAATTTAGAACTGAATTCATATCCGGCAGACAACATTCCATAGAAATAATTTTTACCGGTAAGTGATTCTTTTAGTACTTTTTGCACATTGGCATCCGGTTCAAAATAAGTGCCCGAATCACCAAATATTTCTTGGGCATTCGAGGTGTATTTAATATTGTCACTGGCAATATTAAATCCAACATAAGGTCCTGCACCTATATAAAACCCTTCAACCGGATAATATTTAAACTGTGCACCAACGTTGATATAGCTGTAACCAAAAGTCATTTTATATTTTAAGCCTTTAATATCTTCATAATTTAAATCGGTACTTTGACCTGAATAGGATATTTCAGTCTGAATACTTACTTTGGCATAAGGATACTTCCAATTGATTACCAGACCTGCCGTACCTCCAAATTTGCCTTCTTCTTTTAAAGTATATCCTTCATAAATTCCTTTTGGTACTATCACATCTGGAAGATTTGACATTTTTGAATAAATACCGCCACCAAAAAGACCATACGTAATTTCTCTGTCACCTTGTGCAAATAGAGATTTTGTGCTCACTACTAGTAGTAGCAAAATAATTTTTTTCATGTTTTTTATTGAAATTACCATTGATGAAAACTGTAGCCTAAAGAAAAACTAAATACTCCGCTTTTGTTTTGATTTTCGATAAACTGAAAAGAAGATGCATTACTTTTCACCATATCTTTTACTCCTAGATAATACCGTAAATCGAAGTGAATACTTTGGTGCAATTCATAACCCAATGCAAAGCACAATGAAAAATCGTCTGCGCCGTCAAGACCATCCTGATAGAACTGTCTGGTGGCAACATCGTACATTCCGCCAGCTTCGTTAGATTTATAAGTAATATTGTTAGGAGATAAAATGATGCCGTAGAAAGCACCAAATCCTAGATTTAAACCTTCGTAGGGATATACTTTATATAAAGCTCCAATCTGCAAATAGGAATAATTTAATCCTAATTCAAATTCCTTGCCTGTAGTATCGTGATAATTGACAGTTTGAGAAGACTGTCTGAATAAAAGTTCCGGCTGAATGGCAACACGTGTATCGTAAAGTTTACAGTTTAAAAAGAAACCTCCTTCGATTCCGTAGCCACCTTTGCTTTCCATAACACTATTATCAAAAGTGTTATCTCTGCCTTTAATACTTTCGGGTAGATTACTGATTTTAGAATAAATTCCTCCGAGTTTTAATCCGTAGGTAATATTAGTCTCATTTTGCGCGCAAAGATTAGTGTTAAAAAAAGAACAAAATATTAATAGGTGTAATAGTACTTTCATTAATAAAAATTTTTGCGAATATATGTATTAATTTCTGATTTTTATCTCTAATAAATCGATAAAACTAATTAAAATCTTACGTTAAAACTTTACCTATATTTAAAACTCCGGTAAGGACTACAGTAAAGTATTTAATGGGTTTTTTAAATTTTTAAACTAAAGAACATTTCACAGTTATTGTTATCTAAAATTTATTATCTTGTATGCAGTGCATTTTAAAAATGTTTTTAAAAAAAAAAATGTTAAATACTTAATGTATTTATCTAAGCGACATCCCAGGAATTAGTTTCTATTCCCTTTTTCTATGTAAGATGAAAAAGCTTAAAATATTTTCCTTATGAAGCACTAAATTTAACGAATCAAATCCTAGTTCCAAGCTATCAACACGCTCTAAAATGGGAATAAGGCACTCGATTGTAACGACATCATCTCAACTAAGTATTTTTTAATAACAATTAGCATTTCAAACACTAATAATAAATTGCTCATATAAAAGCTACGAAAATGAGGCGCTATGAAGCATTTCTTCTGATAGGAATGCTCAATAACTTTTCTAAATCTTCTAAAAAAAAGTTCGACATTTGTTCGGGCGGGGCTAAAAAATAGTACTTTTCTCCTTACATGAAATTAATGATTCTGTTTTATTACAAAACAAGATAAATACATTAAAACAAAAATGGTGCAGAGCGGAACAAACACTCTAAATGTTAAACGTAAGACTTACGAGGTAACCTGAGCTACATATTTTCTTTTTGCTGAATTTGGAGTATTTCCAAAACTGGATTGCCACCAGTCATCCGTGCGCAATGGTTTGGGTGCTTCATCAATATTTCGCCACTCTAAAGACTCCCTGAAGGAAAAATGCGAGAACAAACGCATGAATTCTCCAAAATAAATATCAGCTATTCTTGTATTTCCTCTTACCAAGAGCATATTTTCGTCATTTTTAAGCGTAGAGTTATCACTGAAATTTGCAGAACCTCCAATAACAATAGGATCGTCACTTAATGGGTCAATGAGCATAAATTTATTGTGGATATAATTAACATTACTGTTTAATCCCGTGAGCCGTTCTTTCATCCACCCATCAAATTTATTTGTCCTGATAAAATTCCCAACTGCAAAAACATTTTCAGGCATATTCCTAAGTTCCTGTATTTGACTCTCATCAATTATTTTTTTTTCTTCCTCGGTTTTCCTATATGGACGCGTCTTTTTTTCCATAAGTGCTAAACGAAAGCCGGCTGAGGAGTTCCTATATACATCTTTAAATATATCGTTCATGCCAAATGCAAAAGTCATAAAAAGAGCATCCTTGGCCCTTGATGCCAAATTTCCGTAATATTTTAAAATGTCAAGGTTTTTTCTGGGACTGAAAACCACGGATATACCTGACGGAAGATCTGAGGGAGGTACTGAAGTCATTCCTTCTACTGATGATATCAGGTCCACAAGCCCGTAATCATTTTCAAGAGCAGTCCAATATTTAAAAAACAAGTCTGCAACAGCGCCATCTTTTACAACGTGCGCCACATTCGAATGACCAAAAATTCCTCCGTCAGAAAAATTAGTTCCACCTGTCCATACCTCTACTGGTATGTCATTCTCAAGTTTTACAATAAATTTGTTATGGGAAATACCAGAAGGATATGTCGTTCTAGGCGTGCTGACCTGATCTAAATGATGAGAAGCAATTAAACTTTTATTTACATCGCCGGGATACACTTGTTTTGCATCATAAACGATTTTTATGTCGACACCATTTCCATTATTATAAGTATCTTCAATCACTTTTAATAATGGCTCATAATTTAGTTCATAGGCCGCAATTCTTAATTTATGTTTACCTGGATCGCAGGCAGTGATAAATTCAGTGAGCGCCTCGTAAACTCCCCTTGACAGCCAGTCAAAAGCTCGATTATTTGGAACCTTATCAGGTACAAGGTCTCCAAATCTTCGCATATATTCCTGCGAAGCGGCCGTACCTCTGTTAAAATACACAATCTGGTTTTCCACTTTAGGGTCTTCGGTAGTAACTTCAACAGAGCATTCAGCAAAAGGCTGCAGGTCAACCGGGCTCCCTTTTAATGCGGTAACTTTATATGTATAAGTTTTACATGGCTCAGCACTATAATCTGCCCACTGAAATATTTGTATAGGATGTTCATTAGAAGGATATAATGAGCCGGCAGGGAAACCGGGATCAGTTTCCTTAAAGCACTTCATTCCCTCTAGAAATTTTGCCCGTCCGGTGTCGTCGGTACGTAAAATCGAAAAACCTAACAGGCCTTCACATTTTGCTTTAGGTAAATTAAAACCAAGAGTTACAACATAAGTTCCTGCAATTGCATTGACTTTCAGGCCGGCATTGATGTTTGATGTTCTCATTTTTGTATGTTATTTAAAATTACCGCATGTATTAAAAAAATTAAATCTTTAAAACAATAACCTGTTATGAATTTAAATTGCTTAAAGTTTATAATGTGAAAACTAGTACAATTTTACACAAAAAAAAGCAGGACCGCACAGGTAGTTATACGTGATTCAACACTGTAAATCAATATCTTAATTCATAATTCGGTATAATTTTTGTTTTATGTCACTTTCATTATTGCCAATCAATTAAAGTTCTTTTCTAAAATGTATCTGCTTCTATCCATTATTATTAGAGGATTAAAATAATAGTGATCGAGGTACTAGCAATCAACAAGGAAAAAAACATAAATTTATTTTACACAATAATTATTTTTTCTTGCTGAAATCCCTTTAATCCAAGCAATTGTGAAGGTAACTTGTACTTCGACTTTACAATAGTCATTGCACTAACACTATTGATACTTGTATTCAAAAGAGCTGTTTAACTTTTGGTAAAAGTTTATTTATTCTAGTACATATATTTCTTATATTCGTTTAATTAACCTGGAAATCAAATTAAGAAGAAAAAAAGTTGTTATTCTTCATTTTATGGGAAGGAAATTGCTTTATTACTGCTATTCTGAAAACAGATGTTTAAGAAGATATTCAAAATGATATTTTATGGTAATCGTTGGCGTAATTTTATTAGCTATTTTGATCTTTATCTTATTGTACATAAGAGACAAAAAATTATTAGAGACTGTTACAAAAAGTCATCGTGGCACAAAAACGGAACGGCAGTTAATTTTGAAACTTCTAAAAGCAAAATTTCCTGCCCAAACTATTTTTCACGATTTATATATTAAAAACAAATTTGGAAATTATTCTCAAATTGATTTAGTTCTTGCTACTAAGGTTGGCATTATAGTATTTGAAGTAAAAAAATATAGCGGATGGATTTTTGGCAATGGAAATCACAGTAAATGGACACAGGTTTTAGCTTATGGGAAAGAGAAATATTATTTTTATAATCCAATTCTTCAGAATAAAAAACATGTTGAGGAACTTAAAGCACAGAAAACTGATTTTCAAAATATTCCCTTTTTTTCTGTGGTAGTGTTTTTTGGAGACTGCGAATTTAGAGATGTCAGTTTTATTCCAACTAATACATATCTAACTAAATCACCACGAGTAATTGCTGTTGTAAAAAAAATTATTAAAGAAAACGACCAAGCAAAATACAAAAGTAAGCGTGATGTTGTTAGTATTTTAGCCGCAGCTGTCGAGAATGGTAGCAATCATAAAATCTCTGAAAAACATATTAAAAATATAAAAGACATGTTGGGAGACGAGCGAATTTTTCACTAACCCCATATTGATCCCTGTTAAAAAACTAGTTATATTTTGGATAGTAATCTTTTAGAGCCCAATGATGCCAAATTTGACCAACTGGGCAAAGATGATCTTCCTTTGCTTTTTTCCATGTGGTGTGCCCCAGCATTTTACTGACCGTATAAATGTCTGTTCCGCTCGATAGCTGCAATGTTGCAAATGTATGGCGAAAGCAGTGGAAGGTAATATTTTTTTTAATGCCTGCCGATTGAACCCATTTTTTCAGAGGGCGTGAAATCCACGACGGGTCTGGCAGATCCTCAAAAACAAGCTGTCCGGGAAGCCGTGGTTCACCGCATAGTTGGAAGGCCTGCTGGGAAATAGGCATATATTCCACACCCTTTGTCTTTTTCTGCGTAAAATGCAGTTTAGCCATACCATCTTCCAGACTTATCTCTTTCCATAGGAGTTTCTGAATGTCGGAGTGCCTCAGACCTGTAAGGGCTGAGAAAAGTGCGGCTCTTTTAAGGACGTCTTTTTCACAAGTCGCCGATGCCAGTACATTCAATTCTTTAATGGTCAGATACTCACGTCTTGACTCCTGATCCGGAATGCCTCTTATTTTTGAAGATAAATCAACTGTTAGATATCCGTCGATAAAGGCCTGTTTTAAAGCTGCTTTAAAAATGGAGAAATACCTTGCCGCAGTGTTGCGGGAAAGTAGTCCTTTTTTGCCTCCTCCGAGCGGGGCACCCAGCAGAAACAGTTTAAAATCTTCCGCCATTCTGCTGTCAACCTCGGAAAACATCAGGCTGCCTTTGGAATAGCTTTTTAAAAATTCTTTGGTCCGCTCCCAATTGATCTGAATGGATTTTGAACCTCGGGCGTGTCTTTTAGCCGCCACAGCAGCTAGATATTTAATAAAATCCTCTTTTCCTTTCTCTTTCTGTTCAGCCAATAGGTTATCAGCATCACTGTACAGATCTATATTATCGTATTCTTTCTGCCGGATTTTACGCACTGCGTCAGCATAGATCATTATTTCACGGTCGCTCTCGCTTCTGCACATTATAATTCCGTTATCGCTGCGTCTGGGTTTGTAGGATTTTATGCCCTCTGCATCTGTGCGGGCAGTTCTTTTCTTGTCCCACTCCACTGTTGTTATGGATCTGTTTAAATATTCACGGATTCTTTGGGGCGTTTTCTTTCCGGAAACCTCAACAGGATAGCTTTCTATGTAAACATACCATTCTTTTTGGTTTTCTGCTTTTCGAAGACGCACAGTCACCTTGGTTTTTGCTAATTGATTCATATAAAATCATTTCCGTTATACAAATTATCAATTTCCGTTTTGGGGGCATATACATGTTTTCCAATCTGTCTGGTCGGGATTGAATATTTCCTGATATGATTGTAGACTGAACCTTCTGATATCTGAAATCTCTGGGCTATTTCACCGATGGAATAGCAGTCTTCTTTTTCAAGGCTGTATAATTTTTTCTTCGGTGCGCTTTCAGCCTGAGACACGCTGCGCGCAGGGCCGAACATCTCTTTCATGACTCTGCGGTCTATCCTTACAAGGCGGGTTCCTAAATTAACTGAAGGAATTTTTCCCTCGCTCACAAGCCGGTAAAGGGTCCTTTTAGCAACACCAAAAAGAATGCCAGCTTCAGCAACAGAAATAAAGACCCTGTCCTTGGGTATTTTATCTGCCAGCGCTTTGAGCTCCGCTTCCTTTTTAAGCTGCAGCATCTTCTGTTTGTATGCCTTTTTACTGCATTTAGCTGAGCAGTAGACAGAAGTCACGCTTTTGGGCAGAAATCCGTCTCCGCAGATAAGACATTGTTTATCTAATCTCTTCATCTCCCTTATCCCTGATTAAGTTATCATTAGCAAAAATAAGTGCCACTTTATCGCCTTTTAAGTGCCGGTACAAATGTGGTACACATATATGATAAAAAACGATTAAAAAATACCAGAAACAAAAAAGTAATAAAAAGAAAAAGCGCTGTAAACATTATGTTTACAGCGCTTTAGCACTTATTATTAACTGATGTTAATCAGTACTTATTTGACTTCTTCGAATTCAACGTCTTCAACATTGTCTCCAGATTGCTCTTGTTGTGGAGCAGCTTGTTGACCTTGACCTTGTTCACCTTGAGCATACATAGCTTCTGTAGCTGTTTTCCAAGCTGCATTGATGTTGTCAAGAGCTGTTTGAATAGCTGGAATGTCTTGAGATTGGTGAGCCATTCTCAATTCAGTTAAAGCGTACTCTACAGCAACTTTATGATCATCAGCTAATTTGCTTCCTAACTCTTTCAATTGAGATTCAGTTTGGAAGATCATGCTGTCAGCTTCGTTTAATTTCTCAGCTCTTTCTTTAGCTATTTTGTCAGCATCAGCGTTAGCTTCAGCATCTTTTTTCATTTTTTCGATTTCTTCAGCTGTTAAACCAGAAGAAGCTTCGATACGGATATCGTGAGATTTTCCAGTTCCTTTGTCAGTTGCAGAAACTTTGATGATACCATTTGCATCAATATCAAAAGTAACCTCGATTTGAGGAACTCCTCTTGGCGCTGGTGGAATACCATCTAAGTGGAAACGACCGATAGTTTTGTTATCAGCAGCCATCGCTCTTTCTCCTTGCAATACGTGAATTTCAACAGATGGTTGAGAATCAGCAGCAGTAGAGAAAACTTGTGATTTTTTAGTTGGAATAGTAGTATTAGACTCAATTAATTTAGTCAATACACCACCCATAGTTTCGATACCTAAAGATAAAGGTGTAACGTCAAGTAACAATACATCTTTTACATCTCCAGATAAAACTCCACCTTGAATAGCTGCTCCAATTGCAACAACCTCATCAGGATTAACTCCTTTAGATGCTTTTTTACCAAAGAATTTTTCAACTTCCTCAGCAATTCTTGGCATACGAGTAGAACCTCCAACAAGAATAACTTCGTCAATATCAGATGTAGATAAACCTGCATCTTTTAATGCTTTAGCAACAGGCTCCATAGAACGTTTAACTAATGAATCAGTTAATTGCTCAAATTTAGCTCTTGATAATTTTTTTACTAAGTGTTTTGGTCCTGAAGCCGTAGCTGTAACGTATGGCAAGTTGATTTCAGTTTCTGAAGAAGAAGACAATTCAATTTTTGCTTTCTCTGCAGCTTCTTTCAAACGTTGCAATGACATTGGATCAAGACGTAAGTCAATACCTTCTTCAGCTTTAAATTCGTCAGCTAACCAGTCAATAATTTCGTGGTCAAAATCATCTCCACCTAAGTGAGTATCACCGTTTGTAGACAATACTTCAAAAACTCCGTCTCCTAATTCAAGAACAGAGATATCAAAAGTACCTCCACCTAAATCGTAAACAGCAATTTTTTGATCAGTTCCTTTTTTATCTAATCCATAAGCTAAAGCTGCTGCTGTAGGCTCATTGATGATACGCATAACTTTAAGACCTGCAATTTCACCAGCTTCTTTCGTAGCTTGACGTTGTGCATCATTAAAGTAAGCAGGAACAGTAATAACCGCTTCAGTTACAGTTTGACCTAAATAGTCTTCAGCAGTTTTTTTCATTTTTTGAAGAGTCATTGCTGACAATTCCTGAGCAGTATATAAACGACCGTCAATATCCACACGTGGAGTATTGTTGTCACCTTTAACTACTTTGTAAGAAACTCTTTTTGCTTCGTTTGTAGTCTCAGCAAAAGTGTGTCCCATAAAACGTTTAATAGAAGCAATCGTTTTTGTAGGATTCGTTACCGCTTGTCTTTTTGCAGGATCACCTACTTTAATTTCTCCACCTTCAACAAAAGCGATGATAGATGGCGTTGTTCTTTTTCCTTCTGCGTTAGGAATAACAACTGCTTCGTTACCTTCCATTACAGAAACACAAGAGTTCGTCGTACCTAAGTCAATTCCGATTATTTTACCCATTTTTTATATATTTAATTTTGATATACTTAATTTTATAACTCAGGTGGCATAAGTCAATCTCTGTGCCAATATAAAAAACCAAAGAAAATTGTCAGTTTTCCTGTCGGTACATAAAAAATAATCTGACAACATGACATTTTCAAAACCTGACATTCGTGGCATATCAGCACTTTACGTGTCATTATCAGAAGCTGTTTCCTGCTGTAAAAGCCTCTGGACGCTTATATCTTTTTATCTGTCGCTTTTCATAAATAAAGGATAACGCTCCTATCCTACCATGTACACAAATCGTAGAAATTAATTTCACCAAAGAATTGGTCATAATTAGTGAAATTCATATTTCTTTTATGCTTGTATCTCGACAATAGTCTAAGGCTGTTGCAATTGTTTCATAAACCTTTTAAGTTCAAAAAATCATAGTACACTAAATCCTTCAATAATTAATCATATAAATACTATATATTTGAAATATTCAAATTCTATTTCAATGAAACAGTATTTTAGACTTATCTTACTATTACTTCTTCCTCTGTACTCAATTGGACAGATAAAAAAAGACCATATCGAAATTATTGGAAAAATTACAGGAAATCTCCCCGATATAATCGAATATACTTTACCCATAAACGGAATAGATTATTTTGGATTTACTGATTCTGTTCAACCAGATTCATTAGGTAATTTTCAAATAAGTCTTCCTCTGGGAAAAACTTCTTTCATCGATTTATCAAACAAAAATAAATCATTCGGAACCTTAATTGCTGAACCAGGAATGATTTATAAAATACACATTAATACGGAGGTAAAAGAAAACCAGTTTCGAGTAGCATCTAAGGACGAAAAAGGACAATTACTATACAATCAAATCCCTAACCGAATGAGTGTTGGCGGTCATTTTGAAGTCGAAACAAAAGAGTATCTACAAGACAGCGTTCCTTCTAACATAAAACAACAAATAAAGAAAAGCCAAGAGATCGAATTAGAAGGTTTTAAAAAACTATTAAAGGACAAAACAATTTCTAAAAATTTTTATAACCTTGTCCGGACAGATAGAGAATACTTTTACAAAGGCATACAGGGAAGTGTCTCTTTTATAAATCTTTTAAACTTACCCTACAAAGAAAATAAACTTAGCGAGGAACAATACAAAGAACTCTGGAGCGAAATTTTTGAATCAAATCCGGTAACCAATCCCGAGATTTTAAGTTCTTCGTGGTTTTTTCATTACGCCGAGAATTATTTGCGCTATAAGGATTTAATTATTGAAGGAACTACTCTGACAGCACTTTCAGAAATCAACAAACAAGGGCTAACTCATACCCACAATATTAATAATGCAAAAAAATACTTATCTGGTCCACAGTTAGAATATTATTTTGCTGCCTATATACACTTTGAGACAATCAATAAAAATTACGAAAAAGAATTGATTACACTTTTTGAACAATTCAAAAAAGAATACCCTTCAAGTCCTTACACTCCTTTTCTGGAGCCTGTTATCATACCTGTTCTGGTATTTCATAAAAAACAAGAAGAACCTTTGAATGAAAAAATCAAATTTATTCCCAATTCTTCAGCCGTCAATTCAGTAAAAGAAGCGATAAAAGGATTATATGGCAAACAATTTTACGTTGATATCTGGGCAACCTGGTGTGGTCCGTGCAAAGCAGAGTTTAAAGACAATACCAAATTATATCAATTGTTAAAATCAAAAAACATTACGATAGTTTACATTTCTATAGACAAAGAAAGTCGTGAAAACCAGTGGCACGATATGATTCATTTTTATAATCTCGAAGGGATTCATATTAGGGCAAATGAAAAATTAAATACTGATTTAATAAATTTATACGGTAATTCATCTCTTGCAATTCCATGGCATTTCCTAACAGACGAAAACGGAAATGTTATTAAAAAAAGACTAAGCGGTGCTTCTGAAGTTGAAAATTTAGAAAAACAACTGAATGAATAAATTGCCTAATCATTTACACCAACAATAAACCCCAATAGAGTACCAACATTCTTACTGTACTATTTCTTATATCTTGTAATAGAGAAAACAAACGATGAAATACTATTTTAAAATTTTTCTACAATCAGTAGTCATTGGAATAATAAATATTCTGATTTTTTTATTTTTATTGCAATTCCAGATTGTTCACAACAGCTCATACATATCACAAGAGGTTTTTACTTTTTTTTTAATTCTATTGGCAATTCCTCTGCAATTTTTACTATTACTTGTAGTTTCTTTTATTTTTAAAAGAAATCTATCAGCAATTGTAATTAGTTCTGGATTAATGATTATGGTTTGCATTGTCCTACTTTGGGATACCTCTACTGTAGAAAGGCAAACATATAATGATGAGCAGGTTTTTAATAATACTGAACAATACGATTATCAGCAAGGAATTTCTACGCCCGAAGGTTACCCGATTAAATTACTTCCGGGAAGTCAATTTACTATCGCTGTTCAAGGAGACCGCACTCCGTATACTCTTTTAGAAACCGCTAAAGTTTATTCAGTAAATTGGGGAAATGGAGATACCACCTTCAAATCATCTGACGGTCCGGATATTGTATTACCGGATCGTTTAGAACTTTACTGGTTTTCGTTTTTAGAAAACAAATATTACAAATTAAGTACAAAATTAAACAAAGCTCAAATATCCGAATATTTCAAAAAAGGATTCAAAAGGGATTACAGTGGAAATTTAGATACGATATCAAAAAGTAATTATCGTGAATTAATTGCAGGAATAGCTCCCGGTGGTGATGTAGTATTATGGATTTCAGGTGCTAATAATACTAAAGAATTGGAAGTCTTCAAAGCCGACTTAATCGATACGAAAGAAAATGAAATTCATCATGCCGTAGAAAAGGATGAAATAAAAGAAGTTTTGAAAGATACTTGTACTTGCAAGGACAATGTTCAGTTCAGAAAAATAGTAAATAATGGCAAACCTATCCCAATAGGGATTTGGACTAATAAGTACCGAAAAAAATACAATTGGAAAGTAGAGATCAATCATTTTGGCCAAACAAAATCAAGTCTGGATTTAAGTTTTTTTAACGGGGAACAGTACGAATTATTCAACGAAGAGGTTGTTAAAATGAAATATCAAAAACAAGTTTTACCTGATTATCTGATTTATACCTTCATAAAAAATCATAAAAAATACGAAGCCTATCTAGAGTTTGACGAAGATGAAGTATTCAGCCATTTTGAAAAACTGGATCCAAACAATTCTAATGAGTCTATTGATATTGTATTAAATATAAGTCCAGATTTAAAACAAACGACAATTCAATTACGTTCAAAAAACAGAACGCTTGATTTTGAAAAAATGAAAAGTGTAAAAATCTATGCCGATTAAAGTTCGTTTTAATATTTCCAAAATAAAACCAACGCTAACAAAAACCTTGAACAAAGTGGACTGAATATAAAATTTTCTGACATTAAAAAATCATCAAACAAGAAAAACTAAAATGAAAAAAAAGATCCTGATATTTTTTGTTCTCGCTCAAATTACGATTTACGCACAAACCAAAAATTTAAAAGATAATTTTACTGTCACAATCAGAACCAAAGAAGGTGATCTTAATAATGATGGCTTAATTGATAAGGTACTACTCAAAATGGATACGATAAATGAAACGCAGCCATTGAAACTAGAAATCTATTTTTTGCAAAAAAACGGAAAATATAAATTGAACGTAGCTACAGAAAATTTAATGCAGCCTCAATACCCAAATGGTAAACATCGTGGCGATCAAATTCCTGATGTTATTATTGAAGAGGGGTATTTATATATTGGATCTGAAATTGGTAAAAATCATTTTTGGCATAAATTCAAATTCAATAATGGAAGCTTCGAATTACAAGAGATAACCAATGTAGTTTGGGATGGACAGAATCTGACTACTGAAACCGAATTTAATCTTTTGACAGGAAAAAGGACTGAAATAACAAAAGCATTGGGCTCTGAAAAAATCCTAAAGAAGACAACTAAAAAAATCATAGTAAAACCACTGCCAAAAATCGATAATTTCAGGGCTTTTGACAGTAAACTGAATTAAAACGACCTAAAAGCAACCAAAATTCCTGATTGAAACTTTAGAAATGAAAAAACAAATCACTCTTAACCTATTAATCCTGCTCGCGATTACTGTTCAATCGTGTACTAATAAAAAGAAAACAGACGCTGACAGCACTGCAAAAAATGTCGAAATTACAGATAGTCTGCCTCATCGTGATTATGAAGATGTAAGCGACGAACCAGATCAAAGCACTCCTTACAAACCTGATGCAACTTACCCGAAAAAAGGAAATAAAATTGCAGACTTTCTTCCTAAAACCGGCATTTATGAAGTACAATATGAAACAGAAGGAGATCTGAACAATGACGGTTTCCCTGATATTGCCGTTGTCCTGAAATACAAGGAAAATAATATTTCTAAAAGACCAATGCTAATTCTTTTGCAAAATAAAGACAAATCATATCGCTTAGACAAAGTTTCAAATATAGTCATGCCAATTGAATACAACGAAGCAGATTATAAGATATATGATACCGAGGATATTACTATAGAAAACGGAGGATTAAATATCAATCTCTACAGTATTGGACCGGGTGGTAACATTTTCGGTTCATTTAAGTATTTCGGAAATGATTTTATTCTCAACATGATCGAAGCAGAATATAGAGGCGCCGGTGGTCATACAGGACTTTTTTACAATTTTGAAAAAGGAGATATAACAATAAACGAGACCAACACAATGAAAGAGGATGAGCCTACAGAGTCCAAAACTACTAAGGCAAAAGTCAAACGTTATCTTTTTGAAAAAACTTCGATTACGAATTTTTTTAACGAAGACTAAACAAGTAAGAAATTGTATTGCAGGAATTTTAAACTAAAATAACTACGGCCTTTTTTTACAAATTTAAAACATCATTTTTCATAACTTCGTTTTTTGGCAACTAAACAATTTAGCTATGTCAAACCTATATTAATTACATTCGCATTTTTCTAAATTCTAATAATGGAAAATTACAGTATCATCATCTTTATTCTGGCAATCGTAATAGGCCTTTCTGCTTTTGCTGATAAAGTAAAATTACCTTATCCAATTCTTCTTGTCATTGTTGGGGTAGCCATTGGTTTTATTCCGTCGATGGGAGAAATCGAAATAAATCCGGAAATTATCTTTCTGCTCTTTCTTCCCCCATTATTGTACGACGCCTCTTTTAATATTTCGCCCAAGGATTTCAAAACCAACATTAACACTATTGGAGCTTTAGCCATATCATTGGTTTTTCTAACAACATTAGGTATTGCCATTGTAGCTTATTATATAATTCCCGGAATGACCTGGCCTTTAGCTTTTGTATTGGGGTCTATCCTATCAGCAACAGATGCAGTGGCGGCTATAAGCATCACAAAAGGATTAAACTTATCCCATAAAACCTTAACCATTCTTGAAGGCGAAAGCCTCATAAACGATGCCTCTGCACTTGTTGCTTATCGCTTTGCAGTAGCATCTGTAATGGGATCTGCCTTTATAATATGGAAAGCAACTTTGCAGTTTGTACTATTGCTTGGAGGTGGTTTTCTTGTAGGTTTTGTAATGGCAAAAATCCTCGCTTTTATACTAAGCAGAGTTCATAAAAAAAATGTGGAAGTTACCATTAGCTTCATGCTCTTAATGCCTTTTGTTACCTATTTGATAGCAGAACATTTGCATGTTTCAGGAGTAATTGCGGTAGTTGTTCTAGGATTAACAATTGCCCGTTTCAGTAAAAAGATATTTCCCGAAAGTTTAAAAAACCAATCCCGAAGCCTTTGGGACATCATTATTTTTATATTAAATGGATTAATCTTTATCTTAATCGGACTCAATTTTCGTTATATCCTAAAAGACATTCCTAACGATATGATTTTGCCCTATATAGGTTACGCAGCTATCATAACCCTTGTTGCGTTACTAATTAGAATGGCAAGGATTTTTCTTCAGAAGATTAATCTTCAAAAAGCATTTCAAAATACCAAACGAAAACGAAAAGTTAGCGAACATGCGCTTTTAGACTTTAATAACAGCATCATTATCAGCTGGTCAGGAATGCGTGGCATTGTGTCATTAGCGATTGCTTTGGGATTACCCAAATTACTCGAGGACGGAACCCCTTTTCCCGAACGAACCGTTATTATATTTATCTCTGTCGCCGTTGTTTTGTTAACATTGATTGGTCAGGGACTGACCCTCCCTTTTATTGTTAAAACATTAAATGCCGGAAAAGAAGATGGAAAAGAAGAAGAATCAAAACCCTGAATAGCTGCTTAATCACCCTAACTACCTATAAACAAAAACATTAAAGATTAAAGTATGCAATAAAGAATATCTTTTAACATTTGTAATATTTTTTCTATATTTTTACGCCATAAACCACCAACCAAAAAAAACCAATTTTCAATGAATGACAATTTAAAATATGCAACTAAACTATTCGGCAGCGCAACATTTAGTTTTATCAAAATAAATATTATCGGGCAATTATTTTTGATTTTTATCTCGGTTATTTCCCTGTGTACTATTATTTATCAATCCGGCACGGGAATGGGGCATGCAGACGGCGCTTCTATTTTACTACTATTATTTGCTTTAAGACCAATTGGCTACACCTTGACAGTTGTTTCAATATTTGCAATACCTTTTTTATTGTTTACACTTGGGAATAAATATATCATCTCAAAAACCATTCATCAATTATTATCAGATAAAGGCGAAGTTTTATTATTCCCTATTATTGATAAAGTTCTCGATAAAATCAAATCTAAACAGCCTGATTTATTAAAAAAAGGAACTGATAAAACTAAATTAAAACTCAAGCTTATACAGGAAATCAGGGATTCAAAAGAAAACAAGTGGCTAAAGAAAATCATTATCTACGGTTTTAAAAAAGTGAATCTTGATGATGTTGATTTCAGGGATGAAAATGTAAGCTTTACTGAGATTATTAAAAATAAAATAATAGAAGGTTTAAAAAGTATTTCAAAACCAACCCGAAATTTCTTTTGGATCATTGTAGGTTTACAGTTAACGGTCATGATTTTGGTTATTTTCCAGGTAATATAATTGCAATCAAACTTTCAAAACAAAATCAATACAATGAATCAGGAATTAGAAAGCCGCTTTGACGAATTTGACAAACCCGCCATCATCAGAAGAAAACTTTTGCCATGGTGGATTAAAACTTTTTGCTGGCTTTTTATGATTTTAGCAGTTTGTGCTATTGGTGCTGTCATTACGAATCTCTTTACTCCATATGTACATTTATCTCTTTACGGTTTTTCAAGCAACACCACTTTTTCAGCAACAGGAATATTTATTATTGCGATAATGCTGCTCAAAGGTTTTGCAGCATATTCACTTTGGTTCGAGAAACCTAACGCCATCTCAATTGGTAAAATAGACGCTATTTGTGGAGTTGTCATTTGCATTGGCTCCATGTTTGTTCAGCCTTTTACAACCAATGACGGGCATTTTCCGTTACGACTGGAAATTTTACTGCTTATTCCCTATTATATGCGACTGAACAAAATAGAATATACATGGGATAATTTAGAAAGCTTATAAAAGCAAAATTAAAAAAAGGTAATTGTTAATACTTTCACCTTCTAATATACTGTTTGTGATTTTATTTGTAAATTCGGTTTTATAAAAAAACGATGTTTCCCGAGTAAACAATCTCAGAAAACATTCTCAATATCATTAAAATACAAATATAAAATGGCTTCATTTATTAAAGAATTATCTTTTCGCTGGTCTGATCTTGACCCAAATTTTCACGTTCGTCATAGTGCTTATTATGATTTTGGTGCACAACATCGTATTGAAATTCTTGAAGAACTGGGTTTAACCTTAAAAGTGATGCAAACGCAAAGTTTTGGACCTGTTTTATTTAGAGAAGAATGTGTTTTTAGAAAAGAACTAAAACTTTCTGATAAAATATTCCTTCATACGAAAACATCAAAAATGAAAGCCGATGCTTCGCGCTGGTCAATCGTTCACGAATTTAGAAAAGATGATGACACACTTTGTGCTGTTATTACCGTTGATGGCGCCTGGATGGATACAAAACTTCGAAAACTAGCTTCTCCAACTCCTGAAATTGCTATTCAGGCTTTGAGTATTTTTCCAAAAAGTGACGACTTCGTTGGTTTATAAAATAAAATTCATTTTTCATAACTTTATCAAATCCAAAAAACTATATTTTATATATATGTCTTTTGGATTTTTTAAAATTCAAAACTCATGATCGATTACGCAAAAGACTTCAGAATAATTATCATTATCGCTATAATTGGATTTGTAACAATTATTTTGGGCGCGGTGACAGACAAAGTTCTTCGCTATTTTTTGTATCGTAAATTAACGGACAAAGAATATGATGCGACAGGTTTTAGATTTTTAAAACACTTAATCATAACCGTAATTTATATTTTAGGATTTGCCTTTGCGTTAATACAAATTCCCGAATTTAAAATTATCGGGCATTCCTTTTTAGCCGGAGCCGGAGTTATTTCCTTAGTGGCCGGTTTGGCTTCTCAACAAGCTTTGAGCAATATCGTAAGCGGAATTTTTCTAGTGATTTTTAAACCTTTCCGAATCAACGATAAAATTACGATCAATAATTTTGTGGGCACAGTCGAAGATATTAATTTAAGACAAGTGGTTCTGAAAGATGCTGAAAATAACCGAATCATCATACCCAATTCTGTTATCAGCAATCAGATTATTGTCAACACCAATATGCATGACACCAAATGCTGCAAAATAATCGAAATTGGGATCGGCTATGATTCTAATATCGAAAATGCATTAGCCATCATGCAGGAAGAAATCGCCAGACATCCACTTTTTATAGATACCAGAACGGCAGAGAATAAAAAACAAAAAACACCTTTAGTTGTTGCTCGTGTAGTTGCTCTGGCAGATTCCAGCGTAACATTAAAAGCATGGGCATGGGCAAAAAATTCTACAGATGGGTTCATAATGTATTGCGATTTACTGCAAAGTATCAAAAAACGTTTTGATGAAGCTAATATTGACATTCCTTATCCCCAACAAGTCGTGACCTTAAAAAAACAATAAAAACATAGGGCAACTTCTCCTGTTTTTTTTTTGAGAACTTTAAGATTTTATTCTTTGATTTTAAAATCGTTAGCTTTAATTTTATAATTACTCCAAACGAAATACATTCAGAAAATGAAAAACATAAAACTTATACTGCTTTTACTTCCGTTTTTTTGCTTTTCGCAGCAAGAAAATATAAAGGCGCTTGACATTAATCTAACCAATTATCAATATCCATTTCCCGTACAATTTTTAGAATTAAACAATCAGCGTCAATATCTTAAAATGGCGTATATGGATATCAAACCTGCTAACTACAACAACAGGAATATAGTTTTACTGCATGGCAAAAATTTCAACGGAGCCTATTGGGAATCTACTATAAAGGCATTAACAAAAGAGGGTTTTAGGGTAATTGTTCCTGACCAGATAGGTTTTGGAAAATCATCTAAGCCGGATAATTACCAATATACTTTTCAGCAATTGGCTGAGAATACAAAGAAATTGCTAGATCATTTAGGAATTCAGAAAACAACCGTATTAGGACATTCAATGGGTGGAATGTTAGCAACAAGATTTGCCTTGATGTATCCTGAAACTACTGAAAAATTAGTGCTCGAAAACCCAATTGGTTTAGAAGACTGGAAACTAGTAGTACCTTATAAACCCGTAGATTGGTGGTATGAATCAGAGTTAAAACAAAACTATCAAAACATAAAAAGCTATCAAATGGCGAATTATTATGATGGAAAATGGAACGCTGATTTTCAAAAATGGGCTGAACTCGGCGCTGGCTGGACCACAGCTCCAGATTATGCAAAAGTAGCATGGAACTCAGCCTTGATGTATGATATGATTTTTACGCAGCCTGTTTTATACGAATTTAAAAATATCAAAAGTCCAACACTTTTAATTATCGGAACAAGAGATAAAACAGCCATAGGAAAACCGCTGGTATCTGAAGAAGTTAGAAAAACTATGGGCAATTATCTGGAATTGGGTAAAAAAACACAAAAAACAATTCCCAACTCAAGATTGGTCGAAATTCCCAATACCGGACATTTACCGCATATTGAATCTTTTGATCAATTTATAAAACCATTAATCGTATTTTTGAAACAATAAATTTTTTCGCCACAACCTGACCGAAGGGAACAGACGAAGTAATTACACAAATTATAATTTAGCGTCATTCAAATAAAAATTAGTGGCAAACTCATTAAACAAACTAAAACTAAAATATATGTTTACAATCGAACAAATAAAAGAAGCGCATGCCAAAGTACAATCTGGTTCTGATTTCCCTAATTATATACAAGACCTTATCATTTTGGGCGTAAAAGGTTATGACACTTTTGTCAACAATGGAAATGTTGAATATTATGGCGTAAATAATTACAAAGTTTCAGCAGACGAAAAATATCCTGAAATTCAGGTCGCTCCTTTTGCTAATAAAGAACGTTTTATTGAGTTTCTAGTGATGCATCAGGATGGCCAAACTGATTATTTAACCTTCTGCAACCATGCTGCTCAATCCGGAATTGCAAAATGGCGTGTTGACATCATCGAAATGACCTGTACCTATTATGACAAAGAGGGCAATGAGATATTAATCGAGAAAATTCCCGGTTAAGCAAAAAACTAAGCAAAAACACTTAATATTTTCGATAAAAAAAGAATGTATGTCTCAAAGGATTATTCTGGTTACATTTTTATCCATTTGTTTTTTTGGATTTGCCCAACATAAAAAAGCAAGTTCAAAATTCAAAGTCATTGCTTTTTATACGGCAAAAAATGATCAGGCACACATTAGTTTTGTCCATGAAGCTAATAAGTGGTTTCCAAAAGTTGCCGCAGAAAATCATTTCAAATATGATTCAACTAGTAATTGGAACAATTTAAACGCAAAGTTTTTAGCCAAATATCAGGTCATTTTGTTTTTAGATACAAGACCCGAAACACCAAGCCAGCGAGAAGCTTTTGAGAAATACATGGAAAATGGCGGTGGTTTTATCGGATTTCATTTTTCGGCATTTGCACTAAATGATTCTGATTATCCACAAAACTGGAACTGGTACCACAATACTTTTTTAGGTTCAGGAGAATACGGCAGTAATACCTGGCGGCCAACATCAGCAATTTTGCAAATCGAAAATCAGCATGCTGTAACCAAAAACATTCCTAAAACATTTAAATCCTCGCCAAACGAATGGTACAGATGGAGCAACGATTTAAGAAAAAACCCGGATATAGAAATTCTTGCAGCAATTGACGAAAGCAGTTTTCCGTTAGGAACAGGCCCAAAACCAAACGAAATCTGGCACAGCGGTTATTATCCTGTTGTCTGGACAAATAAAAACTACAAAATGCTCTATGTAAATATGGGACATAATGATATAGATTATGAAAACGGAACTAACAAAACACTTTCATATACTTTTGAAAATAAAGAACAAAGCCAATTAATCTTAAATGGATTACTTTGGTTAGGGAATGCTAAAAAATAATTCAAAAAAAAATGTCAAATATACTTTCTCCAATAATAAATCCTGAAGAATTAATACAATTAAAAAATTCTCGTGAAGTTATTTTAATCGATGCCAGAGCAGGAATAGGTGCCGAAGAAAATTATAAAAACGAACATCTGGAAGGCGCTCGTTTTATTGATCTGAATCGGGATTTAGCCAATGTTGAAACGGATCCTGCAAACGGAGGAAGACATCCTTTACCATCATTAGAAAGATTTTCTGAAGTACTTTCTAAACTAGGAATTTCGCCTTTAAGCCGTGTTATAATTTACGATGACAAAAACGGCTCGAATGCAGCTGCCCGATTTTGGTGGATGCTCAAAGCAATTGGACATGAAAAAGTTCAGGTTTTAAACGGAGGTTTACAAGCAGCCATAAAAACCGGTTTTCCCGTAAGTTCTGAAATTGAAAATTTTGAACCAACAGAAAAATACCTGATTTCAGAATGGAATTTAGCTGTCGCTACTATTGATGAAGTCGAAAAAGCCCGAAATAATGAAGAAAATATTGTAATTGATGTAAGGGATAAAAATCGCTTTGATGGGCTTACAGAACCTCTTGATTTAATCGCGGGACATATTCCAGGAGCAATCAATATTCCGTTTAGCGAAAACTTAGACGAAGATGGATTTTACAAATCGCCCCAAGTTTTAGCAGAAAAATATAATAAAATTATAGGCGATAAAAATCCTGAAAAAGTTATTGTGCATTGTGGTTCAGGTGTCACGGCTTGTCATACTTTATTAGCAATGAATTATGCCGGAATTCCAATTCCAAAACTGTACGTAGGTTCCTGGAGCGAATGGTCTCGTAACGATCGCGAATTAGCGACCAAAAAAATAGATTAAACTGAAAAAACATTTAACGCATAGATAATCTTAAAAACTTATTTGCCACAGATTAAAAAGATCAATTATTTTAATCTGTGAAATCTGTGGCAACAAAACAACAATTAATCTATGTCAACATAAATAATACTTTAAAAATGCAGCATTGGGATATACTTTTATCGAATCAGGTAAATAAAAAAGCTTTTATAGCAACATTACTTTCCGGCGAAGCCAAAGGAGAATTAGCCATTTTTAACAACAAAAAAGGGATTCTGTTTTCAGACATTGCCATAGAAAAATTCATCGAAAAAGAATATCAATACGATACTGTAGAAGCTTCTCCGGAATCTCACAGACAATTGAGAACTTTTTCATCCGGCGAACGTAAAAAAGAATTTTTGAAATACTGCATCAATCAAAAACCAGATTTTATCATTTTCGACAATCCGTTCGATCATTTAGATCAGGCTTCGCGCGTCGTTTTAGCAGAATCCTTAAAAGATCTGACAAAAGATATTGCGATTATTCAATTAGTCAATCGTGTGGTCGACGTACTATATTTTGTTCCTAACAAAGCGCAGATCAAAGACAATACCTTTGAATTGCATCCTATCTCAAAAACCGAAAACCACTTTAAAACCTTAAATACATCAGCAATTCCTAAAGCGATCGAACCACATTCCTTTCACGAAAGTGTATTAATCAAAATGGAAAATGTTTCTGTGAGCTATGATGACCGCAAAATTGTCGACAATATTTCATGGACCATAAAACAAGGTGAATTCTGGCAGTTAATTGGTCCTAACGGTTCCGGAAAAAGCACTATTTTATCTTTGATAACCGGAGACAATCCAAAAGGTTTTGGACAGGATTTACATTTATTCGGAAGAAAAAAAGGAACTGGTGAAAGTGTTTGGGACATCAAAAAACAAATCGGGATCTTCACAACTTCCATGACGGATCTCTTTCAAAAAGGACATACTTTAGAAGAAATGATTCTATCCGGCTTTTTCGATTCCATAGGATTGTATATTGAACCAACGACTTTGCAAAAACAAACCGTTACACAATGGCTTGAAGTAATTGAAATGACCGGTTTAAGAAAAAAACGCTTTATTGATCTTTCTATTGGTCAGCAAAGAGTTGCTTTGATTGTTCGTGCCGTTCTAAAACATCCTCCATTATTAATCTTAGACGAACCTGTAGAAGGTCTGGACGACGAAAATGTCGATTTGGTCATACAGCTTATCAATACCATAAAACAAGAAACAAACGTTAGTATTTTATACGTGTCACATCGTATCGAAACCGGTCTTGCTCCTACTTCGGTTTTTGAGCTTTTACCAAATGAAGCAGGATCAATCGGAAAAATAAAATACCATTCCGAGTTAAATTAAAAAATGAAAATGAAAATCAAATATATCTTATTATTAGTAGTACTGCTAATAATCACTTCTTGTGGTGGTACAATTTCAACGGCAAAAACGGCATACAAAATCACTGAAACAACCCCATTAAAATCCAATTGGGATTTTAATCCAAAAGAATGGTTTCTGGAAAAAGATACTTTAACCGGAACTGGAGGACCAATGCATTGGGGCGTAATAGAATCGAAAAAGAAACTCCCTAAAAATTACCAAATCGATCTGAAGGTAAACATAACCAAAGAATCTCTCTTTGAGATCATGCTAAACGTAGATAAAGAGCAATATATTAGAACTTATTTGTATCGAATCGATCAAAATATCGTTATTGGCAGAGGTGTTTACAAAAAAGGAAGCGACGAATACGAAAAACGCGGAGGTCCAACTTTGTTTAAAAAAACAATGAAACTAGAGAACAATAAATGGTATGATGTAAAAATAAGGGTTTCAAACAATCAACTGTATTTTTCAGTCGATAACGAAACGTTCTTAGAATGTTCCTTAGAAAAAAATAATCTCAGCCAGCAAGGTAAACTAGGTTTCTTAACCAACGGCGAAGCAAAAATTACAGACTTAACGATTAGAAATATTGAATAGTTTTTTTACCAATAAGATATTAAGAAAATTTAAGATAAAATCTTTACTAACGTAATTTCTGAATAGTGAAACAAAATAAGTTCAGAGCTTAATAAACTTAATCTCTTAATGGTAAAAAAATGAAGTGCTACATGGTAAAACCAAAAAAGCTCCAAAAATTTTGGAGCTTTTTTTATACGAGAAAATCTTTTCTCTATTTTTTTTTATTCTAAATATCTATTCTTCTTCTATATTATGCGTCTTACCGTAATTACGCCATTTCTCAATGCAATCCTGAAAATCCTGAGGTAATTCAGTATCAAAGCGCATCATTTCGCCAGTTGTTGGATGCACAAAACCAAGAGTTTTAGCATGCAAAGCCTGACGTGGCAAAGCTTTAAAACAATTCTCTATAAACTGTTTGTATTTTGTAAACGTAGTTCCCTTCAAAATCAAATGACCACCATAACGTTCATCATTAAATAACGGATGACCAATATGTTTCAAATGCGCACGAATCTGGTGCGTTCTTCCTGTTTCTAACCTGCAGGAAATCAAAGTTACATAACCAAAACGTTCCAAGACCTTATAATGTGTAATCGCAGGTTTTCCTATTTCAGGATCCGCAAAAACCGCCATTTGCATACGGTCTTTTAAGTGTCTCGCAAGATTTCCTTCGATCGTTCCCTCCTCTTCGGTAACATTACCCCAAACCAGGGCAATATATTCACGTTCAGAAGTTTTTGCTTCAAATTGTTTTGCCAGGTGCGTCATTGCCGCTTCTGTTTTGGCAACCACCAGAAGTCCGGACGTATCCTTATCTATTCGGTGTACCAAACCTGGGCGTTCGCTGCTGTTCATTGGCAAATTCTCAAAATGATGTGCCAAAGCATTCACCAAAGTCCCGGTATAATTTCCGTGACCCGGATGCACTACCATTCCCGGCTCTTTGTTGATTAGCAACAAAGCGTCGTCTTCATACACAATATTTATCGGAAGATCTTCCGGAAGAATATGGTTTTCAAACGGCGGATGTGTCAACATTACCGTAATAAGATCAAGTGGTTTTACTTTGTAATTTGATTTTACAGGAATTTCATTTACAAAAACACTTCCTTCACTTGCAGCATTCTGAATTTTGTTCCGTGTTGCATTCGGAATCATATTCATCAAATATTTGTCAATACGCAAAAGCGCCTGACCTTTAGGCACATCAAACCTGAAATGTTCGAATAATTCGTCTTCCAGATCTAAATTTTCAATATTATTGTTCATCTTTTGGGGTTTCAGTAGTTGGCGCAGCTGTACTATCTGCGGCCTGACTCTCATCTACATAACTAGCTTTTCCGTCTCCTAAAACCAAGTCGATTTTAGACGCTTTCAGCACACGGTCTCCTACTTTTAAGTTTCTACCTTTATAGCGCATCTCCAGAACCATATCTTTTCCAAGGTTCGGAATATACGTTATCGTTCCTTCCTGAAGCCCTAAAGCTTTCAAAGTTGGAACTGCTTCACGATATGTTTTCTCAATTAAATCAGGAATTTTAACAGACGAAAATCCTGATGCATTAATTTTAATATATATTTTTCTTCCCACTTTTACCATTGTTCCGGGCAAAGGATCTTGCTCAACAACACTGTATTTTGGGTATTCACTTCGGTAATCAACACTATCCAAAAGCACATAATCCAAGTCTAAATCGTTCAGTTTTGCCTCTACTTGCTCCTCAGTCAGTTTAGACAAATTAGGAACGGCAATCTCATGTCCGTGATCAGTTGTAAAAGTCAACCAATGCATAAACAAATAACCTAAAACGGCAATAATCGCAATCGCAATCAATACTTGCACAAAAAACACTCGGCTCGTTAAATACTTACGTAAAGTCATAAATTTATTTTTATTAGGGGCAAAGATAAAGCTATTTCGTTTCAAAAAAAATGATAATTTTGTTTTAAACAAGAAAGTGTTCTGATTGTCATCCCCAGCGAAGTCGAAGGATAATTCTAAGGAGCTGTTTCCTGCTGTGCACCGTATCTTTTCCAGGCTAAAGAAGCCAGAAAAAGGATGCCGCTTCCATCAGGGCTAGGGCTTTAGGTTTCAAGATGATTGTTTTCTTTTTTTGTCATTTCGACAAAGAAAAAATCACATCCAGAGAGCAACGCACTGTATGGATGCAGTAAATGTTAGTTACTAGTGTGATTTCTCCTGCTTTGAAATGACAAGCAGATCGATTTAAACAGTTTTTCAAAAATTTAATTCGTGAAATTCATGGCGAAAAACCTGAAACCTGAAACAACATTCTTGAACCTGGAACAAATAAAACCTGAAACAAAATATAAACAATATAAAATGAAAAACATAGCCATCATCATGGGCGGATATTCAAGTGAATACAAAATTTCACTTATTAGCGGAAACGTTGTTCACCAATACCTTGACAAAACAAAATACAACGGATTCCGCATTCATATTTTCAAAGAAAAATGGGTGTATGTAGACGAAAACAACGCCGAGTATGCGATCGACAAAAACGATTTCTCAGTAACAGTAAACAATGAGAAAATCACTTTCGATTGTGTTTTCAATGCCATTCACGGAACACCAGGCGAAGATGGTTTGATGCAGGCTTACTTCGAATTACTAGGAATAAAACAATCGTCTTGCGATTATTATCAGGCAGCCCTTACCTTCAACAAACGTGATTTATTATCGGTTTTAAAACCATATGGAATCAAAACGGCGATTTCTTATTACTTAAACAAAGGTGATAGTATCAATACAAAAGAAATTGTTGCAAAAGTAGGTTTGCCATGTTTTGTAAAACCAAATAAAGCTGGTTCTAGTTTTGGAATCTCAAAAGTAAAATCAGAAGCTGAATTGCCAATTGCTATAGAAATAGCGTATAAAGAAGATAACGAAATCATCATCGAAAGCTTCCTTGACGGAACTGAAGTTTCTGTTGGAGTAATCAATTATCAAGGCGAAATTAAAGTATTGCCCATCACAGAAATAGTTTCTGATAATGATTTCTTTGATTACGAAGCAAAATACGAAGGAAAATCACAGGAAATTACACCGGCAAGAATCTCAGAGGAATTAACGCAAAAAGTAAGCGAAGTAGCAAAACGCGCTTACGAAGTCTTAAAAATGAAAGGTTTCTCAAGAAGCGAATTCATCATCGTAGACAACGAACCATATATGCTGGAAATGAATACAATTCCAGGTTTAACAACAGAAAGTCTGATTCCGCAACAAGCACAAGCTGCCGGAATATCGTTGGAAGATTTGTTTACCAATGCGATTGAGCTGGCACTTGCTTAAAAAAGCTACTAAGGTTCTGAGATGCTAAGTTACTAAGATCTCAGAACCTTTTTTTTAACCACAAAGTTTTGTCAGACTGAGCGAAGTCGAAGTCTCGCAAACTGATTTAGCCCAAAGAAAAAAAACGTAGAAACTCAAAAAAAATGAAAGAAATATTTGAATGGAATAGAGTATTTTACAACGATCTTCCCACGAATTTCGCACTCGAAGTTGTATTTCGTTCGACTGTTATGTTCATCATTTTATTGTTGACATTAAAATTGGCCGGAAAACGAGGTGTAAAACAACTCTCTATTTTCGAAACCGTAATCATTATTGCACTGGGTTCTGCCGCAGGAGACCCTATGTTTTATGAAGATGTGGGTATTGTTCCCGCTGCAATAGTTTTTATCGTCATTATTATCCTGTATCGTTCTGTAACCTGGCTTACCGGAAAAAGCAAAAAATTCGAAGAATTTATAGAAGGTAAAACCGAGTGTCTGATCAATAATGGTAAATTCTCTATTGCTACTTTCAAAAAAGAAAGTCTTGCACAAGACGAATTTTTCTCTGAGCTTCGCATTAAATCGATTGAACATCTCGGACAAGTAAAACATGCTTTTATAGAAACTAGTGGAGAAATAAGCGTATTTTTTTATGAAGATAAAGATGTACAATACGGATTACCAATTCTACCTGCTGCATTCAATAAAAAAAGCACAATAATACCAACCGAAGCCATTTACGCCTGTACTTTTTGCGGACATATAGAAAAACAAAAAACAGCTGCTGCAAAATGCGAAATCTGTACAAAAGAAGAATGGGTTCCGGCGCTAAAAACGCTAAGAATAACGTAATATTAAAGAATAGAAACCTCAAATAAAAAAACATGATATTTCTTGTTGGTACTCGAGAATCTAATATTAAAAATGGTCTGATTTTAAATGAAAAATGTCTTAAATGTAATACACAAGATACATTACATTTTAGTATTTATAAAAGATACACCCATGTCACTTTGATTCCATTATTTCCTGTTGGAAAATGTGTTTACATAAAATGCAATCATTGTGGCGAAAACTTTGATTATGAAGATTTATCTGAAAGTGCTAAATTACAACTAAGAAATGAAAAATTAGATTATTCAATTTGGATGTTTTCCGGTTCGATTATAATAACGTTATTTCTTATTTTTACAATTCATAATTATTTTGAAAAGAAAGATGAAGCAGGGATTCTAATTAAAAACCCAACAAAAGGAGATGTATATAATCTAAAAGTAAAAAATGGGTATTATTCCAACATGAGAATTGATAAAGTGACAAGAGATAGTATCTATGCTACTTTAAATGATTTTAATGCCTATATGCCAAACGAAATTGATGATTTAAATAAACCTGAAAACTATTCAAATAGAAAAGTTTATTACTCAAGAAATGATCTAATAAAACTTTATCAGGAAAATGAAATATTGAAAATTACGAGAAAGAAATAATAACAGGTTTTTAGTAACGCAGAACCTTAGAAACTAAAAAAAATGCGAAAAGCCATATTCCCCGGATCATTTGATCCAATCACACTTGGTCATGAAGACATTATCAAAAGAGGAATTCCTTTATTTGATGAAATCGTAATCGCTATTGGTGTCAATGCCGAAAAAAAGTATATGTTTTCACTCGAAGAAAGAAAACGTTTTATAGAAGAAACTTTCAAAGACGAACCAAAAATTTCGGTTATTACTTATGAAGGTCTAACCATAGATCTGGCAAAAAAACAAAAAGCCCATTTTATTTTGAGAGGTTTGCGAAATCCAGCCGATTTCGAATTCGAAAAAGCCATTGCCCACACCAATAGAAAACTCTCTAAAATTGAAACCGTATTTCTATTAACAGCGGCAAGTACTTCATTTATTAGTTCTAGCATTGTTCGTGATGTATTGCGTCATGGAGGTGAATATGAAATGCTGGTTCCGGATGCGGTTAGGGTAAAGAAATAATCAAAAAATATTTCACTATAAAATAAAAATCAGCATCAACCAGTTTAACCCGCCAAATCCGTGGGTAAAACCATAACAAATCATAAACTTGCAAGCGAAGCAAATTATAAGTAATTTCGCATTTTTAAATAAAACACCAAATAATGAGCATCGAAAGAGAATTGAACAAACGCAGCGGATCAAAATGTGAACTTTGTGGAGCCGAAGAAAACCTAAAAGTATATGAAGTATTGCCAACTAAAAAAGGCGGTCTTGATGAAAGCATTTTTGCTTGTGGTACTTGTATTGACCAGATTGAAAACCCGGACAATGTTGATTTAAATCACTGGAGATCCCTAAACGACAGTATGTGGAACGAGAACGTTGCCGTACAAGTTGTAGCCTGGAGAATGTTAAGCCGTTTGCGTGCAGCAGGATGGCCTCAGGAGTTACTTGACATGATGTATTTAGACGAAGATACTCTTGCATGGGCACAAGCAACCGGAGAAGGAGAAGATGACGAAAACAAAATCATTCACCGTGATAGTAATGGTGTAATTTTAGAACACGGAGATTCTGTAGTTTTAATCAAAGATCTAAAAGTAAAAGGATCCAGTATGGTTGCCAAACAAGGAACTGCCGTAAGAAATATCCGTTTAGACCACGAAAATGCTGAATACATTGAAGGAAAAGTAGATGGACAACAAATCGTAATTATCACCCAATACGTGAAGAAGATATAATTTTTTTTCTGAGGTTCTAAGTTGCTAAGATTCTAAGTCTCTAAGTTTTTTAAACCTTAATAAAGTTTTAGAACCAGCAAACTGAAACTTAAAAAAACCTGAAACAATACAAAACAAAAAAAGGGCCATTCATTTGAATAGCCCTTTTTTTGTTTTGTATTAGGAGTAATTTATTTTTGGAACAATTTGTTAATCTGATCTTTTAATAACGGCTCAGAAACATTACTAGTAACAGATGAAGCATCTTTACTGGAAACCATAAACTGAACTGTAGCTTTCTCAGGAATAACACTTCCTGTGTAGTGCAGCCAAATATAGTTGTTAGGTAATTCTAACTTAATATCATACAAAGGGTTCGCTGTAAAACCATTTACAATAATACTGTAAAGACTATTGTAATCATTATTTACATTTTTAAATGTAAACTTTCTCAAGCTTGATGATTCATCATCATTCTGGATACTTGTATAATAAACAGTATATTCATCTCCAATTTTTTGAATATAATTGTTATTTACTTTTCCTAATCTCTCAACTGGTACAGTTTCAATAACTTTAATTTGTGCAAAAGAGACAAAACTAAACATCAAAATGGCAATCGTAATAATTCTTTTCATAATTAATTTGGGGTTTATTATTTACGGGCGCAAGAAACGCAGAAAATATGATAAATTAAAACCTTAACCGTTAATTTATTAACAATCAGTCAAGAATGGTGTTCAAAATTTAATCAAACCTACCAAAACATCTAATTAAAATATTGAATTTCAATAAATTAACAGAAACATTACTACTAAAAATCACTAAAAAAATAAACCTGATTTTGTTCTTTTTAGAAACTTTCAAACACAATTTAAAAAAGAATTTTACTACACTATTTCTTCAGAGAAAATCTAGTTCTCCTCTTCTTTTTTAACCACTTTTCGGGCAACTTCAATTTTAAATTTCTTGCCTTTCATTTTCTCGTCCTTAATATTATGCAGCAAGTCTTTTACTTTATTGAATTTTACGGCAGCAAACGAAATAAAATCTTTCACCTCGATCAAGCCTAAATCACCTTTCTCCAATTTCCCTTTTTGAGAAAAGAAACCAACAATATCAATTTTATTTAGTTTTGTTTTCTTTCCTCCACTAATATATATAGTTTGATATTCCGGAGGTTTTGGCAAAGTGGTTGTGTTTTCAACCTTCAGAACTTCCATTTTGTAGTCAATATAATCCAATTGTTTTTCACTTTCGTGAACAAGGATATAAGCCGTTCCGGAAGCCTGCATACGTGCTGTACGACCGTTACGATGTGTAAATTCGTCTTCTTTAAGAGGTAAATGATAATGAATTACGTGTTTCATTTCAGGAATATCCAATCCACGGGCAGCCAGATCAGTTGTGATTAAATAACTCACACTTCCGTTTCTAAACTGAATCAAAGCACGCTCGCGCTCGTCCTGATCCATTCCTCCATGATAATAGGTAGAGTAAATTCCTTTTTCGTTTAGTGTGTCACTAATACGTTCAGCAGCATCACGATGATTACAAAAAATAATAGCCGACTGTGATTTCAAAGAACAAATCAAATTGAATAAACTTCCTAATTTATCTTTGGCAGGCGAAACAATCATCTTCATAGAAAGATTCGTTTTCTCCTCTTGTTCCGGAATAAAATCCAAAACCGTTGGATTTACTACTCTTGTATATCTTGGAATCTCAATATCTGAAGTTGCCGAAACTAAAACACGTTTATTTAATTTCGTCAGTTTACCAATGATATAAGACATTTGCTCGTGGAAACCCAGTTGCAATGATTTATCAAATTCATCTAAAATTAAAGTCTGAATTTTATCTGTTCTAAAAGTATCTCTGTCAATATGGTCTGCAATTCTTCCCGGAGTTCCAATTAAAACAGCTGGTGGATTGCTTAAATTCTTGATTTCAGTATCGATCGAGTGACCTCCGTAGCAAATATTTACCTTATATGGAGTCCCCATTTTTTTCCAAACCTGCTCGATTTGCAAACCTAATTCACGTGAAGGCACTAAAATTAAACATTGAACCGAAAGAATTTCAGGTTGTAATAATTCTAAAACGGGTAACAAAAAAGCCAGTGTTTTCCCTGATCCTGTTGGAGAAAGCAGTAAAACATTATTATCGTTTAAAATAGCATCTTGTGCTACTTCCTGCATTTCGTTTAGGCTCTCAATTCCTAAGTTCGAAAGTATATTGTTCGAATGGTGATTTTTATTCATTTTGCAAAAGTAATCAAAAAAAGTTGTTTCAAGTTTTATGTTTCAAGTTGAAATGAGAATAGAGCAACTTTGACATTTTGCATAATGAAAAATTTAAACCACAGAGGGCGCAAAGTTTTTTTTAAAATAAGTTTTTTTTTAATCGTAAAGTTCGCAAAGCTGCCTGTTTTATAAACTTAGCGCTTTGCGAAATCTTTACGGCTAAAAAACTTCTTTCAAAATCAATTTAAAATAACACAATCCCGATAGCTCAATGTAGTTAAGTTAAGCTTTTTGACTAGCCTCCAGCTTTAGCTGGAGGTGTTTAATACCCACATGAGGGGCTTTAGCCAAATCGCATATTTTTGGCTAAAGCGACTCAGACTGGTTTTACATAATCTCCAGCTAAAGCTGGAGGCTATTCAAAACTACACTTTGAGATAAAAAATATAATCAAAGAAGCTTAACTTAACGACATTGCCCGATTGCTATCGGGATTGCGGTTAAGAAACTTATTCCAGCTCTGCTAAAATCAACTTAAATTCAGCTACTTCACTTTCTGTTAATGGTTTCAAAGGGCTTCTTAGAAAACCTCCTTCAATTCCCTGAAGTTCTAAACCTGCCTTGATAGCTCTTGGCAAGCCTTTATTGACAATGAATTTTAAAAGGTTGAGTTGTTTGTAAAACACCTTCTGAGCCTCCTGTAAATCATTTTTATCAATAGCATTGTATAAATCCAGGTTCAGTTTCGGGATTAAATTAGGTGCGGCAGTACACCACCCATTTGCTCCCGCAGCAAATGCAGCCAGAGCCAAAGGGTTTGAACCGTTGTAAAAACCGGCATCCTCACCCAGTTTTCTTCGCAAATAATGCATTCTCTGCACATCACCTGTACTTTCTTTAATCATCGTTACATTTGGGATTTCAAGAAGTCGTTTCAGCAAAGCAGGCGACATATCAACCCCACCGGTCGCGGGATTATTATAGGCCATTATTGGAATCGAAATTTGTTTTGCAACGGCATCATAATGCTGTACAATTTCATCATCGGTAAGTTTCCAGTAGCTCATCGGAATAATCATCACTGCATTTGCTCCTGCTTTCTCAGCAAATTTTGCGTGATAAACAGTTCTTTCAGTTGTTAAATTTGATACACCAACCAAAACAGGAACCCTGCCTTTTACCTGATCTATTGTCGCCTCCGTAATTGCTTCTTTTTCTTGATCTGTCAGATAAGGCATTACACCAGTGCTTCCTAACGGAGCAACAGCATGAGAACCAGCAACAATTAGTCGTTCTAATAGTTTTTTATACAATACAATATCTACTTGTTCATCCTTGTCAAAAGGAGTAATCGGATAGGCAATAATACCTTTAAACGGGTTGTTTTTCATTTACTTTTATATTTTATTAAAGATCTCTTCCCTCTTCTTCTCTTAAGGCAACTCCTAAATTCTGAAGCTGTGGTGCATTTTCGCAGGCAATATATTTGGCTGGTTTATCACTGCTTAAATTCTGATGTCTGTGCCACGCCCAGCTCGGGATATAAACCGCGTCTCCCGCCTTCCACTCTACTTTTACATCTTCAACTTCTGTATAACCATGTCCTTCAATCACATAAATAACCGTTTCGTAAGTATGACGATGTTTATTTGTCAATTGATCCGGCAATAAACCGCCAATTGTCATACTTACATTTTTACTGGGAAGATCAACAAAGAATACCGGATGTTTACGTTCTGTAGAAAACTGACTGTGTACTCCTGCCTGTTCTACATTTTTGTGAATCAATTTTTCCGGCATCACAAAAACAGGTCTGGCAAATGTTTGGTGAAAGTCTTTTGATGAAAATTGCTTTTTAGTTTCCATAATTTTATACTATTTATTTTTTTGCATTATTGCTTTTCAAAATTATCTTAACTTTGGACTATTAAAATAACACAGTTTCAACATAAACAGCTAGTCCAGATGCTAAGACCTTGGAAATTAGAAATTCAGTTCAATACCAATACTGACAAAGCAATATACCTGCAAATCGCCGATGCTATTATTGAAGCAATTAAAACAGGTATGCTTAAAAGCGGAAATGCTTTACCAGGAAGCAGGCAACTTGCCGGGCTATTGAAAGTAAACCGAAATACTGTAATCGAAGCTTTAGACGTTCTTATAGCCGAAGGCTGGCTCATAACAATAGAAAGAAAGGGAACTTTTGTCGCTGATATTCTCCCTCTATCTAAAGAAAACACAGCTCAACAACAAAAAACTAATTTTATAAACGAAGAAATAAAACCGCTTATCGTTTTTGATGACGGAATTCCCGATAGCCGAATCGCACCAATGAATGAATTGGCAAGAGCCTACAGACAGATTTTTAATCGAAAATCGCGTTGGCAAATTATGGGGTACAGTACTGAATTTGGAAATTTGGAATTCAGGAAAGCCATTGTTCAAATGCTCAATTTTAAAAGAGGAATGAACATTACGCCAGATGAAATTTGCATTACCCGCGGAAGTCAAATGGCAATGTATTTAACCGCTAATTGTTTACTAACCCAAGGCGATTTTGTAATGGTAGAAAATCCCGGCTATAAACCTGCCTGGGAAACCTTTGAAAATGCCGGAGCACAATTACTTCCTGTAAATATTGATAAAGAAGGTTTACTAATCGAAGAAGTCGAGGAACATTTGAAGAAACACAACAATATAAAGGCAATTTACGTAACGCCGCACCATCAATATCCAACAACGGTAACTTTGAGTTTAAAAAGAAGATTGAAACTTATCGAATTATCCAACCAATACAACTTTACGATTATTGAAGATGATTACGACAATGAATTCCATTTTGGGCAGCGTCCTGTTTTACCTATTTCCAGTTACAGCAATGCAAAAAATGTCATTTATATAGGTACATTGAGCAAAATTGTAGCGCCCGCTTTACGAATTGGTTATTTGGTAAGTAGTTCCGAAAACATTCTAAAAGTAGGCAAACATCGAAAAATGATCGACGTACAAGGCGATAATATTATGGAAGAAGCTGTCTTGCAACTTATCAATGAAGGCGAAATAAAAAGACACCTTAAAAGAACAACACTTATCTACAAAACAAAAAGAGATGCTTTTGAAATAATCTGCAACAAACACCTCAAAAATAAAGTCACATTTATAAAACCTGAAGGAGGTTTGGCTTTTTGGGTAGTACCAAATTCAGACGTAAATATCTTAGAAATTTCAGACAAGCTACTCTTAAAGGGTATAAAAATAATAACGCCGGAAAAATTTAGTTTTGGTAAACCAATTTCAGGATTCAGACTTGGCTACGCTTCACTTACTGAGAAACAACTCGAAGAAGGAATAATCGAGCTCGCGAAATATTTATAACATGTCTCAGGTTTTTGTTTGTTTCAGGTTTCAGCTTGAAATGCGGTTAAACTTTATGCTGATATTTTACCGCAAAGAGCGCTAAGTTTTTTTATTTTGGAATGCTTTGCGCAGATTTTAAGATCACAAAGCTGTGCGTGAAGACCTTGAAGATTGCAAAGGCTTACATAGAGACCTTTGTGAAAGTTTTGAACTTTGACAAAGGTGAATCGTTATCGATATTTACCCAATTGCTGTGCAAAATTTTGACCTTTACTCAAGATTAATTTATATCACTTTATGGTTTTCCATAAAATTAACCTGTTGTATGTTTTTAAATTTGAAAATTAAAACAATTTAATTTTAATTTATGATTAATTATTACTCTCAAATGAAGAAAATCACATTACTATTAGGAATCTTTTTAATAGCTTCTTGTTCAAAAAGTAAAGAAGAAAAAATGCTATATGAATATCAAAAAGCAAAAGCAACAAGTATTAATTTCAATATTAATGATTTAGATTTTAACATCAAATCATTAGATAAATTAAATGACGTAAAAGCAAAAGACAGTATGGCTTTTTTCAAAAACAAGCTTATTGAATATTATAAAACTACAGATAAAGAAAAGGAAACGGTAAGTTTTGAATATGTAATAAATCAATTGGATACTCTTATAAACTCATATCAAAAATTGATATTATTGAGAGCGAAAGGAGGAAGATCTTATTTGAATTATGAAGATAAAGAAAATAGAAATAAGTTCATAAAAGAAAAAGTATATGTTGAAAGCTGGAAAGAACAATATGATAAATATAGCAAAAATCCGGAAGTAATATTATCTTCAAAATATAAAGCAAATTATACAATTTTAAACCCAGTCATGAATAATGCAAAACAAACTTTTGAAAAGTTTTTCTTTACTAATTCAAGTCAGACTAAATTTGTGGAAGAAGAAAATATTAAATAAAATCCACCGCTAGCGCGAGCGTCCCGCTCGTGAACACAATCAAAATAACTACAAGGACTAACTTAAAAATAGTCACGATCGGAACCTTTGTCAAAGTTTTAAACCAAGAGTGTAAGGAACTTTCTTTCATGTATTGAATGTTTCTAATTTACTAGGATCCCCACCACAATGTATTACTACTTGTTGAATGATTTCA
>NZ_JBNNFM010000013.1:0-130881 GCF_050267765.1 Flavobacterium sp. NPDC079362
TATCGTAAATTAAGAACCGCCTTGGTACGGATCCGTATGCCGGGTGGTGTGGAAGGTCGCCTAGGGAATTAATCCCTAGGCTCCTATCCGATTAGTAAGAAAAGTTATTCAATGTTTTGTGCTGTTTTAGGATTTTAATATTTTATTGTATTAAAAAAAACATATAATATATTTTTTGTATTAATAAAAATTGGAAAATTAAAATAATATGTTAATTTCGTCATGCTATACTAACCAAGACCAATTATATTATGACTAAAAAATTACTTATCCTACTATTTTTTTTAGGTTCATTCTTTCTGCATTCGCAAAACTTAGTTTGGAGAACAAACATGACTGATGCTATTGCAATAAGTAATGAATTAAGAAGACCAATGTTAATTTTATTCACTGCCTCAGGTGTACCCGAAAATCTTCAAAACGAAATCTTTAAAACCCCGGATTTTGCCGTATGGTCCCGTGATAATGTAGTCCTTGTTAAACTGGATTTATCAGATCCTAACGCAGATCAAAGTGATAAAGATCAGAATATCAAATTAAAAAATGCTTTTGGTGTTCAGGACCTGCCGGAAGTTTGTTTTGCAAGTGCTTCGATTCGAAAAAGTAAAACAACATTTAGTGCATTAGGAAAAATTGCTTACAAACCAGGCGGCGCAAAAGCTTGGATAGCAGAATCAAATGCAATTTTGCACCCAAGTGAATAATAAAATTTAAATTAAGTTTCTTAGTTTAATTTGTAGATTCCCTTTTCGTTTTTTAAACGGAAAGGGATATTTTTTTATAGGTCTGTTTCAGCAAGTTAATTAGGAGTTTAGCTATTTAAAACGGATTATTTTTTAGTTTTCTTAAAAAATTAGTGTTTTATTATTGTATTGCTGTTTTTGTTGTTTTTTATGTATTTTGTGTTTGAATATAGCTTGTTTGGTGAGGATATTATGTTAATTTAGTCGCGTAAACCTACTTAAAACCAATTTAATATGACCCAAAAACTACTTATTCTACTCTTATTTTTAGGCTCATTTTTTCTGCATTCACAAAACTTAGTTTGGAAAACAGATATGAATGATGCTATCGTGGCAAGTGATACACAAAAACGACCATTATTGATTTTTTTTACTGCTACCGGTATTTCGACAAGAATCCAGAGCGAAATTTTTGCAACACCGGATTTTGCAGTCTGGTCACGCGACAATGTTATTTTAGTCAAACTGGATTTATCTGATGCTGCAGCATCTGATGTTGTAAAAGAACAAAATGTGAAATTAAAAAATGCTTTGGGTATTGACGAATTGCCACAGGTATGCCTTTTATTGGCTTCTGTCAGAAAGGGAAAGACAACTTTTAATAATATGGGTTTGATTCCTTATAGACAAGGAGGGGCAAAAGTGTGGATAGCAGATGCAAATTCGATCCTGAATCCATAAATAATTTAAGTTAAACTCCTTTAATCTAAAAGACCCCTTTTTGTAGTTTAAGCAAAAAGGGATTTTTTATTTTAATCTCTTTTTTTGATTGTTAGTCAGAACTTTATAAAATAAAGCTTGATTTTTTATTAAACAATTAAAAACCTATGGATTTATTGTTTAATCTGTATTTGTGTGTCTTTTTTAGCATTTTTAATTAATAAATATTAATTTTTAGTGTCATTTGTGTTAAATTGGCTAAATAAATGTAATTTAAAAAAGCCTCATATGATTAAAAAATTACTTGTCCTGCTATTTTTTTTAGGTTCATTTTTAGTTCATTCGCAAAATTTGGTTTGGAAAACAAATATGAATGATGCAATCAAAATGAGCGATGAGCAAAGAAAGCCCTTGTTGATTTTTTTTACTGCAAATGGTATTTCTAAAAGCATACAAAGCGAAGTTTTCGAAACATCAGATTTTCTGGACTGGTCAGGTAAAAATGTTGTTTTATTGAGGCTCGATTTGTCAGATTCTTCAATATCTGATGAAGAGAAAGAACAAAATATTAGATTAAAAGAAGCTTTGGGTATCGAAGAGTTGCCGCAAGTGTGTCTTGCTGCAGCATTTATTAGAAAAAACAGGCCAAGAATCGACAAACTGGGACTGCTCAGTTATAAAGTTGGAGGAGTAAAACAATGGATCTCTGACGCTAAAATAATATTGCTTGGCGAATAAAAGCAAATTTCAATTTAGTTTAATTTATAAAATCCCTTTTCATTTGTAGCGTGAAAAGGGGTGTTATTTTTCAGGCAGGTCGTTTTCCATATTTTCTGGATAGCATATGAATTTGAAGCATCGGCAATTATAATTTTGGGATGTAAATCTTCTAAAATGCGTTCTAAGTTTATTTTCGGTGATTGGGTTAGTATCAAAATATCAGGTTGAATTTTACTTTCGTAAGTTCCTGAACTATCGATTACAAAAATCTTTTTTCCGTTGTAGAATAAAGTGTTTTTAATTCTTTTAGTGGATTTTATTTTACTGAAATTTCCAACTAAATAAGAATTCAAAGCGTTATTTTTAGAAAAAGTGTCTTTTGTAAAGACAGTGATTTCTTTGCCTTTTCGTTTTGAAATCAGTGTGTTTTTCTTTGTGTTGTATACAATTAATTCATTTCCGTTTTCGATTTCTTTTTTTGTGCAGATCAAAGAAGCCTGTAACGAAACTATTGTGATTAGTAAGAATACTAATTTGCTGTACGTTGGTTTTTTACTCCAGATTACAGCTGAGATAATCACTAAATAAAGAGTCAGCAGATAATAAGAATTAAAACTAATATCTCGTATAACAAACCATTCAAACGATGCTACAATGTGAATTGTTTTGTTTAAAAGATAAATGCTTTTTTCGAAAATTTCAATTAATAATATTGGCGGAGAACAGTAAATGGCAATAAGCATTACGATGATTCCCGCAATCATTATAAAGGATAAAAGTGGAATTATAATAATATTGGTAACAAAAAATAAGCCCGGAAATTGATGAAAATAGTACAAGCATAACGGCAGAGTGCCTATCTGAGCAGCAAATGAAACGGTAAGTGCATTCCAGATCGTTATTTGGATTTTGTTTTTAGGAGTCCATATTTTTTTTAATACAGGCTGCAGCCAGACAATAAAAAATAACGCAAGATAACTCAGCTGAAAACCAACATCAAATAAAAAATAAGGTTCAAAAAGTAATATTAGCAACATAGAAACTAATAAGGTATGATAAATACTTCCGCTTCGTCGCAAATGGTTGCCTATTGCCAGAAACGAAAACATTACGACAGAACGTAAAACAGACGGAGATAATCCTGAAATTACAGCAAAAGTTGTGAGAGATAATAAAATAGAAAGCAGTTTTATTAGGGAGCCTTTTCGTGTATTTGGAATTGGTTTTAAAATAAAATTGATAAAAATCATGATAAATCCCACATGCAATCCTGAAACCGAAAGTATGTGAGTCGCTCCTGAATATTGGTAATCCTGAATAATATCTGACGCAATTTCTTGTTGCTGTCCCAGGATAAGAGCCAATGCTACATTCATTTCTTCTTTGTTGAATTTGGCCTTTTCAAGATTGCGGACTATTCGGGAATGAAGTTTGCCGGAGTAGTACCAAATATCTTTTTTGAGTTTTTTATTAATTGTAATTTCAGCTTTGTTAATATAAACCTGAGCATAAATTTGCTTGTTGGCCAGATATTTACTGTAGTCAAATTGGTTTGGATTTTTGTTTGAAGTGTTTTGCTGTAATGTAGTTTTTACTTTTATGACGCTTCCTATAATTGGGTTTTTAAGGCTGTCTTTTTGTATGTTGACAATTATTTTGCCGGAATAAGCCTGATTGTTAATCGTGTTTATTACTACAGTAAAGCGGTCGCTATAGGAGTTGCTTTTGAGTTTTTCCCGTAATGTAAAGGTTATAAATTGTGGCGTTTCGAAGGCTTTTTTGCAATGAATGTAATTGGATTTCTGAAGGGAATTAGTGTGCAGTAATAAAGTTAAAATACCCACGAAGAAAGAAATGAAATAAGTGCTTGAACCAAAAAGGATATTCAGGTTTTTATTTCTTTTAATCGTAAAATAAGAAAGTAAAAAAATAATTAAACCAATACTAAATACTGGAAGGACAACATATATTGACGGTTGACAGTAGTAACAAAATAAAATACCGATAAGAAACCAAATTGTAATTTTTGTTAAAGGAAAATCTAATACTTTCATTTGCTAAAAGTATTAAATATTTTGTAAGAAAAGAATTGTATTTTATTTTTAAGGCAATCTATTCGATAACCCTGTTAATCTGTACATATGAATTTTGATAATAGGCTTCTTTAGTAGACGAAATAATGACTCCTTTTGAAGTAGAAGAATGCACAAATTTTATTTCGGTAGAATTGACTTCGACAATAAGGCCAACATGATTGATTTGTTTACTTCTGTTGGTTTTAAAAAAGATCAAATCACCTTTTTGAGCATCGCTGAATTTGATTATTTTTCCAACCTTTGCCTGTTCATAAGAAGGTCTTGGCAATTTAATATTTTCAGACTCAAATGTAGTATATACTAAACCGGAACAATCATAGCCATTTCTTGTTGTTCCGCCAGCTTTATAGCGAACACCAATATTATCTGTGGCTTTGCTGATCAAATTGTTTACCACGTATTTGTTCTCTTTTTTCGACTCTTTTTTGCTCACAGCAGTCGAAGTCGATTTACAAGAAGCAAAAAGCACTGATAAAAGGAGTAAGATGTATATTTTTTTCAAACCAAAAAATCTTTAAACTTGTTTTAAATCAGCAACAATAAGTTTCGCCGTTTTTTTGCTTGCACCAACTCCGCCTAATTTTTGCTCAAGGATATCATAATTCTTAAGCAGTTTTTCGCGATAATTCGGTTCCAGTAATTTTTGTAATTCTTCTTTGATTCGTTTTGTATTGCAATCGCTCTGAATCAATTCAGTTACAACCTCCTCGTCCATGATTAAATTCACCAGAGAGATGTATTTTAGAGTAATAATACGTTTTGCAATTTGATAAGAAATAGTACTTCCTTTATAACAAACTACTTCCGGAACTTTAAAAAGAGCCGTTTCAAGAGTTGCAGTTCCTGAAGTTACCAAAGCCGCAGTCGAAGAACGCAATAAATCATAGGTTTTATTCGAAATGAACTTAATGTTTTTATTGCTGATAAATTGTTGGTAAAACTCAAAATCCTGACTAGGAGCTCCTGCGATTACAAATTCATAATCCTGAAAATCATCGACAACACTTAGCATGACACTCAGCATTTTGGTAATTTCCTGTTTTCGGCTTCCGGGCAAAACCGCAATAATAGGTTTTTCGCCTAACTGGTTTTCTTTTCTAAAAGTAGCTTCATCAAAAGGCGGCTGATTCTGAATAGCATCAATTAATGGATGCCCAACGAATTCTACAGGAAAATGATGTTTGTCCTCATAGAAGCTTTTTTCGAAAGGTAAAATCACAAACATTTTATCAACGTCATGTTTGATCGCTTTAATTCGGTTTTCCTTCCAGGCCCAAATTTGAGGTGAAATATAATAATGAGTTTTATAATTTAATTCCTTGGCCCATTTTGCAATACGCATATTGAATCCCGGATAATCAATAAAAATCAAAACATCAGGTTGAAATTCCAGAATGTCTTTTTTGCAAATTTTGATATTGTTTAAAATGGTTTTCAGATTAAAAATCACTTCAATAAAACCCATAAATGCCAATTCACGATAGTGTTTTACTAAAGTTCCTCCGGCTTTTTGCATTAAATCACCTCCCCAAAATCTAATATCAGCCTGAGGATCTTCCTCATATAAAGCTTTCATTAAATTAGAACCATGCAGATCTCCGGAAGCTTCGCCAGCTATTATGTAATATTTCATATAAATTTTCTTGAAAGTGTGCTCCAATAATCAAACACAACATTTTTTTGCATAGCAAAGATAAGATTTAAATAAATAAAGTAGAAATTGCAAGAACAATCACTGCAAGAACAACACCTCTTGCCATGAGTTCCTCATTTCTTTTTAACAGAATTCCAAAAACCGCAAGATCCAATACTGTTCCTATAGTGATTACTTTTCCCATGTATCCTTGCTGTTTTATGGTTTGAATTCCTGTAGAGATGTCAAACTTTGTAAAAAAAGCAACAAATAAATAACTGCCTAATAATGCAGTAAAAATCCCGATGATAAAACCAATAAGGATGTCTTTCTTACTCATTTAAGTTCCATGTATTAAGGAGTTGCATAGAATGATGTGCCGTTAGGTCAAATTGCACCGGAACTACAGAAATATAACCATTTTCTAAAGCCCATTCATCAGTATCTTCACCTTGGTCTTCGTTAGTAAATTTGCCTGTAAGCCAGTAATAATCTTTACCGTGAGGTGTTTGGCGCTTGTCGAATTTCTGTGCATAGTACGCTTTCGCCTGACGGCAAATTTTGATTCCCTTAATCTCTTCTTCTTTTAGTTTCGGGAAATTAACGTTCAGAACAACACCCGGAGGAAGCTTGTTTTTAAGCGTTTCCAAAGTGATTTTTTTTACGAATGATTTTATTTGTTCAAAATCAGCATTCCAGTCAAAGTCTAAAAGGGAGAATCCAATGGCCTGAATTCCTTCTATTCCTGCCTCGACAGCAGCACTCATGGTTCCGGAATAAATTACATTTATAGAAGAATTTGTACCGTGATTAATACCTGAGACACATAGATCAGGTTTTCTTTTTAGGATTTCATTTACTGCCAGTTTTACACAATCAACAGGAGTTCCTGAGCAGCTGTATTCGGTTATAGGATCTTCTTCTTTCGAAATTTTGTCAAGAAATAAAGTGTTGTTTATGGTAATTGCATGACCCATTGCGCTTTGAGGTTTGTCCGGAGCTACTACAACTACCTCTCCAATAGTTTCCATAACACTTATCAGAGCCCTGATTCCGGGTGCTAAGATACCATCATCATTGGTTACTAATATTAGGGGTTTTTCATTTTTCATGCTGTGATATTTATTCTGATTTGTCAAAATTAAGACTTATAAAAACAAATGTAGTAACAGATTTTAGTAGAATACTAACAAATAAGTAAAAATTGTAAACTAAATTCAAGAAGACTTTTGAGCGTCAAACATTTTTATATCTTTAACAAAAAATTATAGTGAACTTGGCAAGTTGACATAATTTTTACAGTTAACTTAGATTAAAAAATTTGATGAATGCTATTATTAAGTTTATGAAAAGAAATTATAAAATACTTATAGCCGTATTATGCTTGTCTTTAACCTTATTTGCTTTTAAAATTAATGCAGATAAGTCAGTTGATCCGGACCCGAACAGAGATAAAACACTTTTAGAATTACTTGCATTTGTTATTGAAAAAGGACATTATAGTCCTGCGGAAATAAATGATGAATTTTCTAAAGGAATTTTTAAAGATTACGTAAATGCACTGGATCCTTCAAAAAGATTCTTCTTACAGTCTGATATTGATGAGTTTAAGCAATATGAGCTGCAATTAGATGATCAGTTTTTGAATAAGGATTTAACGTTTTTCAATCTTACTTACACAAGATTGATGAAACGTATGGAAGAAAGCAAAAAACGTTATAAAACGATTTTAGCTCAGCCATTTAATTATGATGTTGATGAAACTTTCAATGCTGATTATGATAAGCTGCCTTATGCAAAAAATGCGACAGAGATTAATGAAAGATGGAGAAAACAAATTAAATTGTCGACACTTTCTTCACTTGTAACGAAGCAAAAACTAGAAGAAGATAAAAAGAAAGCAGATCCTAATTATAAGGAAAAATCTTTCGAGACTCTGGAAAAAGAAACTCGTGATAGTTCTTTAAAATCATTAGATGATAACTTTAGCCTTATTAAAGATCTTAATAAAGAAGATTGGTTTTCTGTATATGTAAACTCAATTATGAGTCGTTTTGATCCGCATACAAGTTATTTTGCTCCGGAAGAAAAAGATCGTTTTGATGTAAATATCAGTGGAAAACTAGAAGGTATCGGAGCAAGATTAACCAAGAAAAATGATTTCACTCAAATAGATGAGTTAATTTCCGGCGGACCAGCCTGGAAAGGAAAACAACTGGAAGCAGGAGATTTAATCTTGAAAGTAGCACAAGGAAACGAAGAGCCTGTAGATGTTGTAGGGATGCGTCTGGATGATGTTGTGAAAAAAATTAAAGGTCACAAAGGAACAGAAGTAAAACTAACAGTTAAAAAAGTAGACGGAACTATCAAAGTAATTTCGATTGTCAGAGATATTGTCGAAATTGAAGAAACCTATGCTAAATCTAGTATTGTAGAAAGAAACGGATTGAAATATGGTGTGATTTATTTACCTAAATTTTATATCGATTTTGAAAATAAAGACGGTCGTGATGCAGGAAAAGATATCGCTCTTGAAGTTGAGAGATTGAAAAAAGAAGATATCAGCGGTATTGTACTTGACGTTCGTGATGACGGAGGTGGATCTTTATCTACAGTGGTTGATATTGCAGGTTTATTTATTGAAGACGGACCAATTGTTCAGGTAAAATCAGCAGGTAAAAAGAAAGAAGTTTTATACGATAAAGATAAAAAAATCGAGTGGGACGGACCATTAGTAATTATGGTAAACAGCTTCTCAGCTTCGGCATCAGAGATTTTGGCTGCTGCAATTCAGGATTACAAAAGAGGTGTGATCATTGGTAGTAAACAAACTTACGGAAAAGGAACTGTGCAAAATGTTCTGGATTTAAATCAATTCGTTCGTAATGCCAATTATGGTGATTTGGGAGCATTGAAAATTACAGGACAAAAGTTTTACAGAATCAACGGAGGTTCAACTCAATTAGAGGGTGTTCATAGTGATGTTGTTATGCCGGATCGTTATGCTTACCTAAAAATGGGAGAGCGTGATAATGAAAATGCTATGCCATGGGATAAGATTGATCCAGCGGATTATACTACGTGGAAATCGAATGAGAATTTTGCTAAAGCAATTGGCAATAGTAAGAATAGAATCGCTCAAAATGCACAATTCAAATTAATTGAAGACAATGCAAAATGGATCGATGTTAAAAACAAAGAGAACACTTACAGCTTAAATATCAATAGCTTTAAAGCAACTCAGGAGCAAGTTGAAAAAGAAGGTAAAAAATACAAACCAATTTCAGATTATAAAAATGATCTGGTTTTTAAATCTTTGCCATACGAAGAACTTGAAATGAAAAGTGATGCGAGCTTAAAAGAAAAAAGAGATGCATGGCATCAGTCATTGTCTAAAGATATTTATGTAGAAGAGGCATTGAATGTTTTAGATGATTTGCAATCTAAAGGTGGTGTCGCAAAAGGATCTGTTTCTCCTAAAATGAAAAAGGATAAATTAGTAAAATCTTAATTCTTTAAAGGATTAATTTGTTAGAAAACGCTTCAAAAAGTACTGCTTTTTGGAGCGTTTTTTTTGTAAGTTTAACTCAAAATTAAATACGGATAAATGAGGAATTGTATTGTTTTAGGTTTGATGGTCTTTGCATTATTGTCATGCAAAAAAGAAATGAGTGATAATGTTATGATTCAGGAAAAGGAATCTGGTTTTGTTTCCGGTCAAAATAGTACAGACTCACTGTATACATTTGCCTATCTGCCAAGTTCTACAACCAGACAAATTGTAAAACATCAATATTATACACTTTCTTATAATGAAAAGTTTGAGCAGGCTGAATGGGTTGCTTATGAATTAAAGAAAGAATACCTGAAAAATTCAAATTACAAACGTCCTTATTTTATTGAAGATCCAAAGGTAACAACACGTTCTGCAGATTGGAGAAATTACAAAAATTCAGGCTATGATAAAGGACATCTTTGTCCTGCCGGCGACATGGAATTTGATCAGAATGCTTATAATGATACCTTTTATACTTCAAATATTTCACCTCAGGATCATGATTTTAATAGCGGAATCTGGAATAGACTGGAGCAAAAAACACGCTATTGGGCAGATAAATACAATGATATTTATGTAGTAACAGGAGGGATTCTGAAAGATTCAGATAAAAAAATAGGAACAGAAAAAGTAGCTGTTCCTAAATATTTTTATAAAATTGTCCTCGCTAAAACGGGAAAAGAGCATAAAGCGATTGCTTTTTTGATTCCAAATGAGGACAGCAAGAAATCGCTTTATGATTTTGTAGTTCCAATTGAGACTTTAGAAAAAATGACAGGAATTGATTTCTTTCCCAATTTAAAAAACAGTAAGGATTTTTAGGATAGCGCTGCTTTCATAAGAACTCATTACTAAAGATATTTAGCGCAAAATAAACACGAATTAGTTGGTAAAATAATGTCACAAACTAAGTTAGCGTAATTAAACTTTGTGCAAGTTCTTACAATTGGTGTTTATAATATTTTTGTCTATAATAGTAGCTATTGGAACAGTCATCAGAATTGGAAAATTACAAGTTTTTTTGTGCTTTTCCCGGGTTAAATAGCATATAACTTAATAAGGCTAAAATCCAGACACCAATTCCTCCGTACAATAATACCATCTCAAAACCATGGGCAAGAGCTGCATGTAAAACAGATCCGGAAGAGTCTAAGATATTCAATTCCGGAAAATCCTGATTCAGGGACGAAAAGTTTCCGGCTGCCACTTTTTCTGCAATAGTGTGCAAGGCTGTTTTATTAAGAGATCCTGCAAAAGCAGCATTCAGATAAGAATAAATTCCCTCGACCAGAATAAAGCCCATTAATGCAATGTTAATAGATAGTGCAATCATTCTTGCGCTCATATCGATACCGGATGCCATACCAGCCCGATTACTCGAAACTGAACCTGTGGTGGTATTGGTCACCGGAGTATTAGTAAAACCAAGTCCAATACCGGCCATCAAAGAACCCGGAAGCATTGTAACCCAACTTGGATTGTCTGCAATCATACCATATCGCATCAAAATAAACCCTAATCCTAATATAAAAAGGCCAAATGGAATTACGATTCCTGAACGATATCGAACCGAAAAATATTCGGCAAATGGAGGAATGATTAAAGTAGGCAGCGTGTAGGCAAGCAAAGAAAGTCCTACTGAGACCACATCATATCCTAAATAGGTTTGAAAATAAATAGGCAAATAAATTATAAAGGGCCAGAAGCTGAAATTCATTCCTATAGAACCCATGATTGCGCCCGAAAAATCACGTATTTTGAATACAGAAAAATCAAACATGGGATATTCATTTGTTTTTTCGACCCATATAAATAAGATAAAACTTATTGCTGCAACAATTATACTGCCCAAAGCTATTGGGCTTGTGAAACCTAGATCCGGTCCTTGTGTAATAAAATAAATTAAGCCAAAAATAGCTGCCGACAAGGTAATCATACCCCAAATGTCGATTTTTTTAGCATGAGAATCCTTAGACTCGTCTACATAACCGTAAACCAAAGCCACGGCAAGAATAGCAATGGGAAAATGAATTAGAAAGACCCATTCCCACGATAATAATGCTATTATTGATCCGCCAATAATAGGTCCGAACCCTAATCCGACACCAAGAATAATTCCCCAGATACTAAATGCCCTGCTGCGTTCCTTTCCTTCCTGAAATTGATGGGATAAAGTGGCTACCTGACAAATTAACATTGCCCCGCCGCTTACTCCCTGAAAAAAACGGCTAATAACCAGAAACGTTATATTTTGAGCGAGACCGCAAGCTAAAGAAGAAATCCCAAATAAAATTAAGGTTATTATAAGAATGCGTTTTCGGCCATATCGATCAGCAAGAGTTCCTGCGGCCATTAGAACCGTAGTACAGCCAATAGTATAAATATTCATGATCCATTGCATGTCTCTAAGGTTCGCTTTTAGTACTTTTTCTAATGTTGGGAGTATTACGGGAACACTTGAGATTTCGAGAGAAAACATTAATGTAGCCAGGCAAATGGCGATTAAGGCAATTGTGTTTTTGGTTGAGGAAATTTTTTGCTCCATTTCTTATGTTGTTTTATGTTTGGCAAAAATAAACTGCTATAAGATGTTATTTCAGTACTATTTTGTTATAAAAAGGTATCTTTGCAGGATGAGAAAAGAAAACATGCATCAATCTGTCGAAGTGCTTTATAAAAAAGTAGATGAATGCCCAATTGTAAATTCACAATTTAGTTTCTTTCAATTGGTATATGTTATTTCAGGAAATGGATTTCTTCATATCAACGGCAATTGTATTTCTTATCAAACAGGGAATCTGATGTTGCTTACTCCAAATGACTATCACACATTTGATATTACAAATACAACTGAGTTTTTGTTGGTAAAGCTTAATAGCGAATATGTAAAAGAGTACAGGTCTAAAAGTATTGATCATATCGAATGTTTGTTGCATTATGCAACGCATTTGTCAGGCTGTATTTTGAATAGAAAAGAAGACGAGTTTCTTGTCAGTTCAATATCAGAATCGTTAGTACATGTTATAAACAGCAAAGATATTTATGATGAGGATTTAATAATTCACTATGTAAATGCGCTAATTGTAATTGCCGCAAGAAACATTGCAAAAATAAAACCACTGGGAATAAAAGAAAGTGCTGATAAAAGAATTCTTGAAATCATCAATTATATTCAGGCTAATATTTTCTGTCCTCAAAAAATAAAGGTCTCCGTTATAGCAGAGAAATTTGATATATCAGATTCCTATTTAGGAAGTTATTTTAAAAATCATTGTGGCGAAACGATCCAGTCTTTTGTCTCCAATTATAAAATAAGATTAATAGAGCACCGCTTAAGTTTTAGCGATATGAGGATCAATGAAATTGTAGATGAATTTGGTTTTTCTGACGAAAGCCATCTCAATAAATTTTTCAAGAAACATAGAAATATAAGCCTCACAGGATATCGAAAAGCTAAGATTCTGTTGGCTTAATTTTCGCTCTAAATGGATACAAAAAAAGCCGAAGATTACTCTTCGGCTTCTGTTATTTTTATCAGTTTTGAGCTTAGAAAGCAGTCAAAGCTTTTAATTCTGCAATAGTCTGAGTTGGATTCTCTGCTTTAAAAACAAAGCTTCCTGCAACTAATACATCAGCACCGGCTTCTACCAATTGTTTGGCATTTTTGCTCGTTACACCACCATCAATTTCGATAATTGTAGAAGCATTTTTGCGGGTAATTAAAGCTTTTAGCTTTTTAACTTTATCATAAGTGTTTTCTATAAATGATTGTCCTCCAAAACCTGGATTCACGCTCATAATGCAAACTAAGTCAATATCGTTTATTACGTCTTCCAGCAAATCAATATTAGTATGAGGATTAATCGCTACTCCGGCTTTCATTCCTTCTGCTTTGATTGCCTGAAGAGTTCTGTGAAGGTGAGTACACGCTTCATAATGAACAGTTAGGTTATTTGCACCTAAATCTGCAAAAGTTTTGATATATCTGTCCGGATCAACAATCATCAAATGAACGTCGATTGTTTTTTTTGCATGTCTTGAAATTGCTTCTAAAACCGGCATTCCAAAAGAAATATTAGGAACAAAAACACCATCCATAATATCAATATGAAACCAATCAGCCTGACTGTTATTGATCATTTCGATATCACGTTGTAAATTGGCAAAATCAGCTGCAAGAACAGAAGGAGCAATAAGTGTATTCTTCATTGTGTAGTTGTGTGTAGTGTTATTTTTGCAAAAGTAAGACTTTAGTTTTTGTTTACAATGAAATTAGATTTCATTTTTTATGAACCATTAAGAGATTAAGCTAATTAAGTTTAGTTTGCTTAATTAGCTTATTTTAAATTCATTGATAATTTAACTTTATGAAGCTTAATATGTTAATGGTTAAAATAAACACAATAAAAAACTCCGGTAATCAGCCGGAGTTTCAATCATCAATCAAAAAACGAACAGTCAATCAAACTGTTGTTTGCGTTAAAAAAATTCCAAGTTTTAAGTTTCAAGTTACTCAAAGTAGCCTGAAACCTGAAACCTGAAACAAATATTTTTTATCCTAAGTAAGTTTTAAGAATTTTACTTCTTGAAGTATGTTTTAATCTACGGATTGCTTTTTCTTTAATCTGACGAACACGCTCACGAGTAAGGTCGAAAGTTTCTCCAATTTCTTCTAAAGTCATTGGGTGCTGATCGCCAAGACCAAAATACAAACGAACAACATCTGCCTCTCTTGGAGTTAATGTTTCTAATGAGCGCTCGATTTCAGTACGTAATGATTCGTGAATTAACTCTCTGTCCGGGTTTGGAGATTCTCCAGAACGTAAAACGTCATAAAGGTTAGAATCTTCACCTTCAACAAGAGGTGCATCCATTGATAAGTGACGACCGGAGTTTTTCATAGACTCTTTTACGTCATTTACAGTCATGTCAAGTTCTTTTGCAATTTCTTCAGCAGAAGGCGGACGCTCGTTAGATTGCTCTAATAAAGCATACATCTTGTTGATTTTATTGATAGAACCAATTTTGTTTAATGGTAAACGAACAATACGGGATTGTTCAGCCAAAGCCTGAAGGATCGATTGACGAATCCACCATACAGCATAAGAGATGAATTTGAAACCACGAGTTTCATCAAAACGCTGAGCAGCTTTGATCAAACCTAAGTTTCCTTCATTAATTAAATCCGGAAGAGTTAATCCTTGATTTTGATATTGTTTAGCAACCGATACAACGAAACGCAGGTTGGCTTTTGTTAATTTTTCTAAAGCTTTTTGATCACCAGCCTTTATTCTTTGTGCTAATTCTACCTCTTCATCAGCGGTAATTAGGTCAACTTTTCCAATTTCTTGTAGGTATTTGTCTAACGATGCAGTTTCACGATTGGTTACCTGCTTGGTGATTTTAAGTTGTCTCATGTTTTTTGTCTCCTCAATTTTTAAGTGTACAAGTAGTTATACGTAAAGAGATGCGAAAAGGTTACAATATTTTTTATTTTTTTATTTTTCTAATAAAAAGAAAGCTCTTATTTGAGAATTGTTAAAGTTCTAATTCAGGCTTGAGCCCTTTATATCGATGATTTCTTTGATGAAAACGGGTTTTCCGGTGGACGAAAATCCTTCTAAAATTATTTCGAATTTACCTGAAACATCAGATGCGTAAAACTTTATTTTTGAATCAGCGGCACTTAAATCTACTTTTGGCAACCATAATAACTGATGTCTGTAATCAGGAATTCTGGCATTTTTAGGAGTGGCATAATCAGGACTGAAATATTCTTTTTTAGACTGAGGTCTCAAAAGCTCCGGTCTTATGATAAAACTTCCTTTAAGTTTTGTTTCATAATCTCCGTTTTTGGTAGTAAACGCAACCACACCATTAAAAGATTTTGAGCCATAATAGTAGATTCCTTTTACAACATTGATTTTATAAATATTTTTAGGATTATAGGCAAAGAGTTCATTCAGGTCTTCTATTATTAATCCGTCAACAATGATTAGTGGAGGCAGCTCAGATTCGTAATTTTGGTCGAAGTCGTAAACATGAATCGCATAGTTGTTTTTGTTCTTTGTATAGTACGTACCGTAGACAACCTCAGTTATAGTTTCCTGTACCGTTGGAAATCTTGTATAATCATCTAGTTTGTATTCTTTTGATAAATTACTGTAAAAAGGAATCGTATCGTTTGAAGATAATATGCTGTCTTTTTTGATGTTGTAATAAGCATTCTCTATTTGACTCGCGATTAACCTTTCGGAAATGTTTTGTTTGAATTCTGAATTGAAGGAAAGAGTAGGGAATGTCAGGCTTGAGAAATCGAGATCTTTTGGTTTGTCTATTTCAATAGTATAATCCTGTTTGTTGTCTTCGATGATTTGAACAACGAGATTTGAACCGGTATTGGATTTTCCCAGATTAAAAATGAATCTGCTTTCAGCATCAGTTTTGGTTAATTTTAAAACATAATTTTTGCCTACTATAGACAGGGCAACTTTTTTATTTTTAGTGTCTGAACTGGCGGAGGATATTTTTCCTGAAATTATTTCACCACGTAATTCCGGTAGAATATAATTGGTATTGTGTATTGCATTATCAGAGTTTTTATTGAGATTGCTTATTTGCAATTCTTTGAAGTTGGTTTTGTTTTGAGATAAAAAACCATCCGCTTTTTTTATTGAAAGGCTATAGTTGCCCTTGGTAAAATCATCAGAATTTGTTTTTATTTTAAAAGCTATTAAATCCCTGTTTGTATATGTTTTGCTTGTTAAGTCAAAAGATATATTTTCATCAGTTGCATTTTCTGAAAGATTTGATTCTTTCTGAGAAATTGTGTTTGTTACTTTTTCTTTATAGGGATTTACAATATAGAGATCGATATTGCAATATTCCGCAGCTCTTTTGTTTAGCATCCAATTGGTATAACCAATTAGTTTATAGTTTCCTGTTTCGAGCGTTGTAGGAATAAAAAAATCACTATTAGCCGTGCCGTCTTCAAGAAATAACTTATGAGTAAAAACGGTTTTTTTATTGCTGTCGATCAGTTGTAGGTAGGCAATCTTGCTGTATTTCGAAACTTGATTTGTTGATTTGTCGATACAGAAAACCTTGTACAATAAAGTTTCTCCCGTAAGATACGCATTAGCATTTGTGCTGATATAAAGCGACTCGTTTAGCGTTTTGTCTATCTCATTGAGTTCAGTAATAGAATTGGTTTTTTGAGCAAACGAACTTTGCTGTAAACTAATTGCCAGAGCTACGAGTAATATGTATTTTAATCTATCCAAAATAATGGTTTTATATTTGATGAAAATGAAGTGCAGTCTCCGCATTCTATAGGATATAATATATAGTCTCCGCTTTCGTCAGGAAAGTATGTTCTTAGTCCGCTTGCCAATAAGTTTAGAATTACATCTCCTTGGCAAGGCGGTTCATCAAAGCAATATTTATAAATATAGCTGTCCTTATCTGCTACAGGAATTGGAGCCGGACAATCATACTGATATTTTGGGATAAACTGCCCGGGAAGAACATCAATAAAATTGAAAAATAATCTCTTTTCTGAATAAGAAGATACCTCAAAATAACCAATTACTTTTTCTCCGGGGTTGTCAACCGGATTAATGTTTCCGTAAAAGAAACCGGGCTGGGTTTGTGATAAAATACTTCCGTTATTTGATATTTCTTTCAATGTTTCAAAGAAAGTATGAGCAGCAAGACTCTGAACATATTGTTTGACTAATATGCTATATCTGCTTCTGATAATAGGATCTTTACTGCTAATGAATCTCACAGGAAAATTAATTACTCTGTCCTCGCTCAGCTGGTTGGTATTTGTTAAGATTAATTCATTTGATTTCTGGCTTAAATAACAAATTCGGGCTTCTGAGGTTCTGTCTTCAAAAACGACTTTTCCTCTTGGTTTTGTACCGGGAGTAAAAAGAACCGGAACAGCTTTTTGATAATACCATTTAGGGGCAACAACCCTATAGGTTTCTTCGTATTCGTACCTGTAATATCTTGATTTATTGGTAGGATCTGCACTGTTTACGGTAATTTCGACACCAAGTTCACCATTTTTTGTTACCGCTTTAGATTCTAAACTGTTAATCTGGGTTTGTTGCGGCAATTTTTCTGTAGTCGAAACATAAGATCTTCCATTGCTTGTGCGAACATGCAATTGATATTGTCTGTCCGGACTTGCCTGAAATTGATCTGAAGAAACATACAAATCTTTAGTTTCCTGAAAATCATATTTAGTGCCAAGATCATCCGTTATAAACACTGTTGCTTTAGTCTCGAAGGTTGGTGTTTTTTCTTCAAGTTTATAGGTTCGGGATAATTTTATTTCCTGATGCTTATATTCATTAGTAATTGTTGCTTCTATCACAATAGCATCTTCAAACCCATTGGTCTGATACTGATAAGGTGTCGTACAGCCCAATACCGAAGAAAGAACTAATAGTACAAGAAATCTATATAGGAAGATTTTTTTCATAACCTTTTAAAATTTAAAATTATAGGTAATAGTTGGTATCGGCACCGAGAAAATAGAAGTCTGGTAGGCTTTTACCTGGCCTTCTTTAGTCACAAAAAAGATAGAGTACGGATTGTTTCGGCCTAATACATTATAAACAGAAATATTCCAGAAACTGTGAGCCAGTTTTTTTATTTTGTGATTCCCCTCAATATTTAATCCAATATCTAATCTGTAATAATCCGGTATTCTGTATCTGTTACGATCACTATACATCGTGTATTCTGCTCCGTTATACGTATATTTTCCAATAGGATATGTAATTGGACGTCCGGTTTGATAAACAAAATTCGAAGAAAAACTATAGCGATGAGTGATCTTATAATTCATTACGATACTCACATCATGAGGTTTATCAAAATTCGTTGGAAAGAAAGCACCATTGTTTACTTTTTCATCATTAAACTGACTGTCCAGTTTTATAAATGTTCTGGAATAAGTGTATCCAATCCAGCCATTAAGTCTTCCTGTTGATTTTTTTAGTAAAAACTCAATACCATACGCCTTACCATTTCCTTGTAATAATTCTGTTTCTAAATTTTCATTTAAAAGAATGTTTGCACCCACCTTATAATCTAATATGTTTTTAGATGTTTTATAATAACCCTCCAGGCTCAACTCAATATCTTTATAGTCTAGTTTTTTAAAGATCCCCAGAGAATACTGCAAGCCGCTTTCAGGTTTTACATTCAGGTCAGACAGTTTCCAGGTGTCAGTAGGCGATTGGGTTGTATTGTTCGTCAGGAGATGAATGTATTGATAGTTTTTATCAAAACCGGCTTTAACGAACAGGCTTTCATCAAAAATATAACGTAATCCTATTCGGGGTTCAAACCCTCCGGAAGAATTTATGACTTCATTATTCGCATAAACTTTTTCTTCTGTTACAGTCGACGGAGTTTTGGGAACGCCCTCTTGATAAATTTTTTGAGTAGAAGGGCCAAGAGCTGCATAATAAGAATATCGGGCACCAATGTCTAACAATAATTTTTCGGTGATTTTATATTTGTCAGAGAAAAACAAAGCCGATTCCAGACCTTTTTCATCGTCAATTTTTATAGAATTCACTAAGGATGATGCTCCGTTTGGATTAATTTCTCCCGGATTGACTTTGTATAATTTACTGGCTATTCCGTAAGTTAATCTGTGTTTGCTGTTCAACTCACTATTGAATTTCAGGCTTGCCTGAGTTTCGTTTATTTTATATTTAAAAATAAAAGATTCAGGATTCGCTGATTCATAATCAATGCTAAATTTATATTCACTGTTCGTCACATTAAGCTCACTGTTGTTTTTCTCGTTAAAAGAATGTTTCCATTTCAAAGAAACAAGACTGTTGCTGTACCTGTACAAAGAGTCAGGCGTTATGCTGTATTTGTCTTTACTATAATAACCCGTAGCCTCAACTGAATTGTTTTTATTTATTTTGTGACTGTATTTTGCAAATAAATCATAGAATGATGCCTGGCTATTTTTCAGGTTCTCATCGTCTAATGATTTTAAAATCCAATCAGAGTATGTGGCTCTTCCGCCCACTAACAAACTCGCTTTTCCTTTTACAACAGGAATAGAAGCAGTAAGATTACTCGTTACAGGACCAATACCTCCTTCTCCGGAAAATTTTTCAGTGTTGCCGTTTTTAGAAGTGATATCAAAAACAGAAGACAATCGGCCTCCAAATTCTGATGGTATGCCGCCTTTATAAATATCAACTTTATTTATCGTGTAGGGATTAAGAGAAGAGAAAAATCCAAAAAGATGAGCAGGATTGTAAATGGTTCCGTTATCCAGCAACATCAAGTTTTGATCTTCTTTTCCGCCTCGTACATTAAATCCTGAAGAACCTTCTCCAGCCGTTTTTATTCCCGGAATGGTTAAGGCAATTTTTAGTACATCTCTTTCTCCCAGAACCAACGGAACGGTTTTTATGCCCTCGGCTTCAATTGTTGTAACGCCTGTTATGGCAGTTCTGATGTTCTGACTGTTCTTTCCTTTTACAATAACCTCTTTTAATTGATTTATTTTTTCGATTATAGAAAAATCTAACGTTCCGTTACTATAGATCATTATTTTTCGGGAAGTATTATTGTACAAAATCGACTGAATTTCGATCGTAGCCAAACCTACCGGAAGTTTTAAACTATAAAATCCTTCACTATTAGTTATCGTTGATATTTCCGTATTTTTTACCTTAACAGTTACATCTCCTAATTTTTTGTCATCTTTTAGATCTGTTATATGACCGGAAAGCGTATAAAAATCAATCTCAGTATCTATCGTTTCCTTACCGATTAATGCGATTGGAGCTGTTTTTTCGGCTTTGTTTTTGGTAACCGAGTCGTATTGCTGAAAAAACACCGGGACATTTATATCCTTTGTTTTAGTATTCTGAAACGTATTATAAATGATGCTGTTTTTTGTTAAGATGATCCTGTTCTTATCCATAAAGAAGTTAAGGTCAGTATCTTCAAAAACTTTAGTCAAAACATCCTGGAACGGTTTGTTCGAAAAATTTCCTGACACTAATATCGTCGTATCAAACCAATCGTCCTGAAAATAGAACCTGTAATCAGTAGAAGTTTCTATTTTTTTTAAAACATCTATCCTGTTGATGTTGCTGTAACTAAGGTTGATATTGTTTTTTTGATCTTGTGAATAGAGCAATGGATTAAAACCGAAAAATAATAAAAAGATGATAAATATTCTCATTTGGCTAATTTCTACTGATTTTAATTATTGATATATTTTAAAAGATTCTTTGTGAATAGCGGAATATTCTCTTTTTTTAAGTTTCTATAAGTAAGGTAGAAATCATTTATTTTTCTTTTGCTGTCAGGGAACAATGCTATGATTTCTTTTTTATCATTGGCGGGGTAAAATTTGCCTTCTTTAAGTATGATAAATTCATGTTTGGGTATGAATTCTATTAAATCAATTTCTTGGTTGCTGTTTTTCTTCCTGTCTTTATAATATTTTATATAAAGAACAATGTTATTTCCTGCCGGAACCTCCTGATAGTATCCTTTTCTAAAAATGGCAGAATTAAATTCTTTAAGGTTGACAAATTTTTCAGTTCCTATTTTAAAAGAGCTGATGTTATTTTTAATAAGATTGATTTTTGTGGTGTTTTGGTCACCATACGGTTTTAGAACCAGTTCATCGCTATAAGTGTCAAGATTTAGAAGCAAATCAAAATATTCCTGATCGTTATAACGAATGCTTCCTTTTATAAAATCCTGCGAAATATAATAGCGATTGTGACCACTGATGGCCCTGTCAAAGTTTAAATGGGCAGGTCCGTTTTCAAATTCCAGCGATTCTACACCAAGGTTTTTATCGAACCAATTGTAGGCAGTGATTTCATTGCTGGTTTGGCAATAAATGGCGGGAGTATTTAATAATATTCCAAATAGAATAAAAGAAAGAGACTTTTTTTGAAGTTTTTTCAAAGGATTGGTGGTTTGAATGTTTTGGTATAGCTTTCCAAAAATATCAAAAAAATGTTAATATTTGATTTATTTTTATTAATATTTGTTATTTTAATGTGAATTTTGAGTAAAATAAGGGCTTGGTCTAAAATAAAAAAAACACCCAGACTTAAAAAAATTAAGCTGTAGTGTTTTTTAGCGAAAAAAGGGGCAAACTTTTTTATTCGGATAAGTCATCATATGCATCAAGCATATCATCGAATATTTTTTTTAATGATTTTATATAAATCGGAAATGCAATGAATAATAATATATATTCCTTTCTGAAAACAGTAACGTCATCAAGAATTTCATATAAGCTAGGAATAATTAATGTTAATGAAACCGCAACACCAACCCACGGATTATCTTTTATTTTTTTTAAAATGTCTAAAATTTTCATGTCTGCTTGTTTGGTTATTGCAATTTTCATTTTAGGCTATCTTGATTTTGGGGTTTCTAAGGGTAAATGTAATTTTGATTTCCCCGTTTGGTATAAAAAATGTCACGAAAGCCTTTTTTTATGTCATGAAATCTGGAGAACTTCTTTTGGATTGGGATATTTCTTTCAAAACAAAAAATCCTCCCGGGATGGAGAGGATTTTTAGAAATGTTTTTCGGATTGGTTTTTTAAGATAAAATATTCATTTTCTTTAAAAAATCTTTATACGTATCGCTAAGATTTATTTTATGATCGCCTTTCAGGATAATCAGATTATCTGCCAGAATAATCTCTTCGATTTTATCTGTATTGACAATCGTATTGCGGTGTGTTTTTACGAATTTATTCTTATCTAATAAATTACTGATTTTAGTCAGTGAGATCTGAATGACAAATTTTTCCTTTTCAGTAATGATATTGCAATAACGTTCTTCGACTTCAATATAGATAATGTCATTTAAGGCTACTTTTTTCAGAGAGCTTTTTTTCTTTATAAACAAGTAATCATTGCTAATCACGGTATCTTGTTCTTCGCTCATGAAAACATTTGTTTGAGCATAGAATTTTTCTACAGCCATTTCGATCGCATATAGAATTTCAAGTTCATTAAATGGTTTCATCAAAAAGCTAAAAGGTCTTGTGAGTTTAGCCCTTTCAAAAATTTGACGGTCTTGCGAACTGGTCAAAAACACGAATGGTTTCGAAGCATTAGGAATAATATTGATGGATTCTGCAAAAGTTATTCCGTCTGGTTTCCCGTCCAGAAAAACATCGATGATAATAATGTCTACAGGACTTTCGTAAAAAAGTTTTAATGCGTCTGTAAAATTTGCAGCAACTCCCGCAACGTTATAATTGTTTTCAAGTAAAACCTTGATAAGGGCATCACTTTGTTCAGGAGTATCTTCTATGATTAATACATTGATATTATCCATTGTTTATTGTTTTTGGAAGGCAAGCAGGTATGTGGTATTTTAAAGAAGTAAAGTAAAGAATTATTATAGAGAAAATGATTGTTTAAAAAAGGATTTTTTCAGGATGTTTGTTTCAAACAAAAAGACATATAGTTTTTTTTAAGATCAGTCAGGCTTATTTATGTTAGAGCATGCGCTAAAATGAAACCCCAATGTTTCTATTTAAAGAAAGATTGGGGTTTGTAAATATTAGTTTTTTAAATTCAATGAATTAATCTGATATACTTGTTTTTGTACCTCTAGATGTTTTAGGATCTTCCCCTCCCGCAATAACTTGTAATTGTTTTCTGGAAAGAGCAGTAAAGTTTTTAAGGCTCGATGTTTTTGCCGTGTTTGTTTTATTTTTCATGGTCTGTCTTATTGATTTGGTTTTAAATTAATCAGCTACACTCGTCTTTGTACCTCTAGATAGTTTTGGATCATCTCCTCCTGTGATAACTTGTAATTGTTTTCTGGAAAGAGCAGTGAAGTCTTTTAGGTTTGATGTTTTTGTAATTGCTGTGGTTTTGTTTTTCATAGGTTTATATTCTTTTTAGTTATCTAATGTTTCAATTTGTCTTAAATCATTTTTGAATTAATCATTTACACTCGTCTTTGTTCCTCTAGATGTTTTAGGATCGTCTCCTCCTGTAATAACTTGTAGTTGTTTTCTGGAAAGAGGAGTGAAGTCTTTTAGGTTTGATGTTTTTGCCGTTGCTGTGATTTTGTTTTTCATGGTATTTTATTTTTTTGATTATAGCAATAAAAATAAACAAAAAAATAAGGCGAGTACATAAAAAAATGTAGGATAATTTAGAGTGAAATAAGTTTATTGATTTGTTTAGTAGATTATTACGAGAAACCCGTTGGGTGAAATGCCTAAATATTTTAATTGGCACCCATAGAAATATAGCATTTATGATTGTGAAAAAAGTAAAATAAAAAGAAACTCGTTTCTCACACATAGTCCAGATAGCTATCGGGATGTGTTAATGCTGGTGAAACGCCTTTTTTAAGTTCAATAATTCTATGTTTCTATGTGTTAAAAATAATTACACCCAACGAACGGGTTATGAGAAATAAAAAAGATTGCCCAATAGAAAGATTTTTAAGCAATCGTTTTTGGGAAAGTCAATATCATTTTAGTTCCTTTTCCAATTTGACTTTCTATGGCTAGCGTGCCACTATTTTTTCGGATCATTTGTTTGCATAGTTGCAAGCCTAAACCAGTTCCTATAATCTCTGAGTTTTCTTTTTTTGCCAACAATTCGTTCTCAGTAAGCAATTCTTGAATAGTTTGCTGGCTCATTCCAATTCCGTTGTCCTCAATGATAAGGGTGCAGAAATCGGGATTAATTTCCTGAGTATAAAAACTTATTTTTCCATCTCTATTAGAGAATTTAATGGCATTGTCTAGTAAATTCCTAAGCACAATCTTTAGGGAATCAAGATCTACATAAATAAAAATATTTTTCGAAACCGAATTATCAAAAGTAATCGATTTGTCCAGAAGCAAAGGTTTGTAGTTGTATTCGATTTGCTGAACGATAGAATACAAATGAATAGATTCCTTATGAAAATACAATTGTTTCGTTTGCAGCATCGCCCAATGCAGTAAATTGTCTAGTAAGCTATAAGCGCCATTGGCAATAGTGCTATTCTGGATGATAAGTTGATGAAGTTCATCATAGTTTTTAGTTTCGAGTGTAGCAGATAATTTAGCGTTACTCGTTTTTAGTGCATTTACAGACGATCTCAAATCATGACTAACAATAGAGAACAATTGATCTTTAGTAGCATTGAGTTCATCGAGTTTGTTTTTTTGGAGTAAAATGGTCTTCGCGTTTTTTACTTTTTGACCGTATAAGTAAACGCCTCCGGTTAAAATTAAAAGTAAGCCTATTGAGGCAAAAAACAGACTGTTGCGTTGAGTATCTTTTAGCTTGTTCTCGACTTCTAGTACTTTAATTTGTTTTTGTTTTTGAGCAACAGTAAACTTTTTCTCAAAATCAGCGACTGCCCATATTTTGTTTTGGTTGTTTAGAGAGTCCTTCCAATCTTCTGCTTCTTTTCTGTAATCTATAGCTTTTTTATAATTGCCTCTATTTTCTTCTACAACAGCCATGTTGAAGGCTGTGGTTTGTTTAAGGTCGAAATCTTTTATGTCTTTAGATAAATTATAAGCTTTTTGAAAATAGTATATGGCTTGTTGGTCTTTATATTGTGCATAATAGAAATTGGCGATGTTTATGTTAGCTCGTACAACACTTTTTGTAATATGTTTTGGATTTAAAAAAATATCGTTTGTTAAATAAAACTCCGCTTTATCAAACTGTTTTAAGTGTAAATAACAGATCCCAATATTTCTGTATAAATCGGCTATTTCAGTTTCGTCTTTATGATTTAATATTTCTTTTTGAGCCTTTAAAAAATAAATAATTGCTTTTTCAAAATTTTTCTCAAAATAAAATAACAATCCAATATTATTATCAACTAAATAATAATATTGGAATGATTTACTTATTAAGTCAAATTCAATACGTGATTGTTGGTAGAGCCCTTTCATCATCAATGAGTACCCTCTGAAATAATGACAATATTGTTTAGTTGCTAAATCGGTATTAGAGTTTAATTGTTTTACAGAATATACTAATGTAGAGTCCCATTCTTTTCTTAAAAAAAAAAACTGTGCCTTGCTGAAGTTTTTTTCGCTTTTTATGGTAGCTGCTTTTTTTTGAACAGCAATATCAAAATACTTCGAGTTCTTTTCTTGTTGAGAGAAAATTATTGAGGGTAAAAAAAGAAACAATAAAAGAAAGGTGTGTATTTTTTTTGTCATTATTAGTATTTAATAAAATCAATAATGTTCAATTGTATTTATGATTTATGGATTGTAAACTTAATAATTGTCAAATATTTACTGCAATGTATATACAGATGATGAAAATGTGATAGAGATGCCTTTCTTTTATATTAAGTTGATGCACTTGTTTTTGTGCCTCTAGATATTTTTGGATCTTCTCCTAAACCACCTCCAACATGAGTTGTTGAATTTAAATTTTTCAAATAAGAAACAACTTCTGTGATGTTTCCAACGGTTTTAGAAGTGTAGTCGATCTCTACGTACCAAACATCATAAGTTTCTGGTGAGGCATCATCCCAATCGTAATCGAAAAAAATTTCGAAAACATTCTCATCTTCTGATAGGCTTCCCACAACCGGGGTTTTTGAATCTTTAGAATTAATGTAGATCGTAGCACAGATTTTTAATGTGTCTACGCCATTGTCTGAAAAATGGTTTGCCGAAGCTAGGGGAGGAACAGGAAAGGTAAGATTCTCTGTGTCTGTGAATTTGAAATCGATGTTGTTGATTTTGGTAATCTGGATAACTTTAAATTCCATAAAAGGGGTTTTAGGGTTAATATGTTTATTTTTGGTGGGTTAAAGTTATTTTTTTTCTTCGAATAAAGAGTGAATTTGGTGTGTTTTTTTTGGTTGTATTCTTGTTAAAAATGTTTTTTATTGTGATTGCCGTTTTAAGATAAAAACGAAAAACCCCAATTCAACTAAATGAACTGGGGTTTGTGTGAATAAACTTTTAGTAAAAGATGCTTCAAAAAAATAAATCAACTTGAGCATTTATTTTTTCGACATAATACTCTATTTTTCTAATCGCTCTGTTAAAGAATAGATTTTGTTCTTTAATCCCGGACTGTCCTAAAGGCTTAGAATTGGAGATTTGCTGTTTGAAAAACCGATATACATTTTTGCAGCTCTCTTCATTATCAGTAATAAAGTAACCTAAAAGTGTATAAGGTACAAACATCGTTAGTTTTTCGTTTGCTTCTATAAGCATGTTATTATTCAGTAATATTAGCTCATTATAATAGATAGAGAAGTTGTTATTGGGGTCGTTGCATTTTTCTTTAATCAAATTGATGATTCTCTTTAAGTCAGTGCATAATGCGTTGGCATTTTTCAGATTAAGCAAGCCAGCTTCATAGAAGTATAAGATTTGCTGTAAACTGCTGTTTATCGTAGTGTCGTTCCAGATTTCATTTACCGTTCTGTTTTCGTAGGCATTTTTTAGTTTTTGCATGTATTCTGTAAAAGATTCTTCGATTACAAAGTTTTCAAAGGCAACTTTATTCTGATTTGTATTCAAAAGATTCAACCATACGAAAGCTTTAAATTTTGATAAAATAGTGCCGTCCATAAAATAGAATAACGGAATATCCTTAGCAGAATAGAAAAGTGTGGTTTGCGGGTTTTTAGTCAGTAGTTCAATTTGCTCCGCCGATGTTTTGAAATAGTGGTGCATGTCTTTCAGTGTCTCAATTTCGATTGTTTTCTCTACAATTACTTTTTCCTTTTTTGAAAATAAATTATCAAGAGAAATATTGAAATGATCCGCCAGCGTAATAGTTTCATCAATAGAAAATTTACTTTTTCCCGATATCCTGCGATGCGATGCATCGTAACTGATTTCTAAAACAGTTGCAATTTCATCTATTAGAGAAATTGAGGTTTGAATTTTATTTCTGATTGCTTTTAAAAACGTTTCCTGATATTTCATAATTTGCGATAATCGCAAATATACAAAATACCATTATTGATTTCTGCAAAATTATATGTGATAATTGCAATAGGTTTGTCCTGTAATTTTAAAACTATAATTATGAAAACATCATTTTTAGTGCTCTTGTTATTTGTCTTTGGAGTAATGCGCGCTCAGGATACAATTAAAAATCAGGCCATTGATTCTGTTGAGCAGCATTCGAGAATTTTTAGTCTTTCGCCCATTTCTAAAAAAACAGACAAAGTAAACGGATTGGTTCTGGGGGTTGGACATGTTGAAAATAAACGCATAAGTTCTCAGACAATTAATGGTATAAATATAGAGGCAAATCCGGCGCCGGCAGCAGGAGTTTTATATGCTTTTATGTGTTTAATGTATATGGAAAAAATAATCGAAAATTATAAAAAGGAAGTGATTGTAAAAGCGACCGAAGAAGATTATAAGATTAAAAACATGAATTATACGCCCTATTTAAAATTAAATGGTCTAAATGTTAGTTCCGGGTGTTTTTTTACAACCACAAGTATGAACGGGCTGAATATTTCTGCTGGAAACAAATTCAAAAATTTCAACGGACTTTCAGTTACTGTTTTGGGAACTATTGCTGATCAGCAAAACGGAATTTCAATTGGATTGTATAGTGCAAATAATAATTTGACAGGTTCAGCGATTGGTGTTTACAATAGATCGTATCAATTGAGCGGTTTGCATATAGGAGTTTTTAATCAAGCCAGAATTAATAAGGGGTTGCAGATTGGTATTTTTAATAAATCAGACTCTAAGGGTTTTCAACTGGGTTTTTGGAATGTAAATAACAAAAGGGCAATGCCTTTTTTAAATTTTTAAATGATGAAAAAAGTTCCTTTTATACTTATTGCTATTCGATTAGTGCTAGGTTTTGTGATGATTGTGATAGCAAATAACAATTTTACTTATGCCAGATTAATTTTAGTGGCACTAATGATATTGGGATTATTAACCGATATTCTCGATGGTATCATTGCGCGAAGAGTAGGTGTGTCATCAGAAAAATTAAGAAGGATGGACAGTCAGGTCGATTTGGTTTTTTGGCTTTGTGTTGGTTGGTGCGCCTGGTTGTTAAATCCCGAAATTATTATAGAACATAAATATGCTATTTATTTAATTTTTGTGATGGAAGGACTAACCTATGTTTTCAGTTTTTTAAAATTCAAAAAAGAAACCTGTACACATGCTCTTTTGTCTAAATTGTGGGGAGTAACATTGTTGCTTGCATTTGTCTCTATGATTGGTTTTGGTCACGCTGGAATTCCTTTTTTTCTGGCTGTTTTTTTTGGTGTAGTGGGGCATATTGATGTATATCTGATAATCTATTTTCTTCCTAAATGGACACATGACGTTCCTAGTTCTTATCATGCATATTTAATCCGTAACGGAAAATCAATTAAAAGACATAAATGGTTCAATGGATGATTGTTCAATAATTACTCAATTAATGGTTGGAACTTGACTAAATGAGTGTAATGTTGTAATTATTTAGCAGTAGGCATAAAAAACGAAAAACCCCAATTCAACTAAATGAACTGGGGTTTTCTATGAATAAACCTTTAGTAAACTAAGATCTGATTACTCTTTTTTCTCCTCACGTGGAGGTCTTGGTAAAAGTGCTTTTCTTGACACTTTTTCTTTTCTTGTTTTAGGATCAAGTCCTAAATATTTCACCTGGAATACATCTCCCATGTTTACTACATCAGTAACATTTTCTGTACGTTCCCAAGCAAGTTCAGATACGTGAAGCAATACTTCGTTTCCTGGTGCAGCAGTATATTCTACTACAGCTCCAAAATCAAGCATTTTGATTACTTTAACTTCGTAAGCTTCTCCCATTTGAGGTTTGAAAGTGATAGATTGGATTTTTGCCAATACCGCTTCAATTCCAGCAGGATCTGTACCTAAGATTTCGATAACACCTTCTTCGTTTACTTCGTTGATCACGATAGTTGTACCTGTAGCTTTTTGTAATTCCTGAATTACTTTTCCACCAGGTCCAATTAATGCTCCAATAAAGTTTCCAGGAATAGTTCTGGTAATGATTTTTGGAGAATGCGCTTTAACATCTGCATTTGGTTTTGCAAGTGTTTCAAGTAATTTTCCTAAAATATGCAAACGTCCATCACGAGCCTGAGCCAAAGCCTGCTCCATGATTTCGTATTTCAATCCGTCAATTTTGATATCCATTTGACAAGCTGTGATACCTTCAGAAGTTCCAGTTACCTTGAAATCCATATCTCCTAAATGATCTTCATCACCTAAAATATCAGATAAAACTGCAAAACGGTCACCATCAGTAATTAATCCCATTGCAATTCCAGAAACTGGGCGAATCATTTGAATACCAGCATCCATTAATGCTAATGTTCCTGCACAAACTGTAGCCATAGAAGATGAACCATTTGATTCCAATACTTCAGAAACAACTCTGATTGTATAAGGATTTTCAGCAGGGATCATGTTTTTCAATGCTCTTTGTGCTAAGTTTCCGTGACCAACTTCTCTTCTTGAAGTTCCTCTTAACGGACGAGCTTCTCCTGTAGAAAATGGAGGGAAGTTATAGTGCAAATAGAATTTTTCTTCTCCTTGTTCAGATGGTGAATCAATTTGGTTTGCTTCTCTGGATGTTCCTAAAGTTGCAGTTGCCAATGCTTGAGTTTCTCCACGTGTAAACAATGCAGAACCGTGTACAGATGGTAAATAATCTACTTCACACCAGATAGGTCTGATTTCTGTAGTTTTTCTTCCGTCAAGACGAGTTCCTAAGTCTAAAGTTACGTTACGAACAGCTTCTTTATTGGTTTTGTAGAAGTATTTAGAAACTAAATCTCCGTTTTCTGCCAATTCTTCTTCTGTAAATAATGCTTTTACTTCCTCTTTTACAGCATCAAATGCAGCAGAACGTTCGTGTTTAGCCGAACCAACTTTTGCAATGTTGTAAATTTTATCATAAGCCGCTGCTTTTACTTTTGCGTAAATAGCATCGTCAGTTTTTTCAGTTTCATAAGTACGAACTTCTTTTTTTCCAAAAGCAGCCTGTAAACGTTCTTGAGCAGCAATTTGGTTTTTAATATGTTCGTGAGCAAATTTAATTGCTTCTAACATTTCAGCTTCTGAGATTTCTTTCATTTCTCCTTCTACCATTGCGATAGAATCAGTCGAAGCTCCAATCATCATATCTATATCAGATAATTCTAATTGTGCGCGAGATGGATTGATGATAAATTTACCGTCAATTCTTCCAACTCTTGCTTCAGAAATTAAAGTTTCAAAAGGAATGTCAGACAATGCAAGAGCTGCCGAAGCTGCTAATCCTGCTAATGCATCCGGCATCACTTCTTCGTCATGAGACATTAACTGAATCATAACCTGAACTTCTGCGTGATAATCACTTGGGAAAAGCGGACGTAAAACACGGTCAACTAATCTCATTGTTAATACTTCGCTATCGCTTGGGCGAGCTTCTCTTTTGAAGAAACCACCTGGAAAACGACCTGCTGCTGCAAATTTCTCGCGGTAATCTACCGTTAACGGTAAAAAGTCAATACCCGGACTTGCTTTTCTTGATGATACAACTGTTCCTAAAATAACAGTTTTACCAATTCTTACTACTACAGAACCATCAGCTTGTTTGGCTAAACGTCCTGTCTCGATTGTGATGCTTCTGCCATCACCTAAATCGATACTTTCTACAAATAATTGTGGAATCATAATTTTTTCCTTATTGGTTATACAATGGGTTTTAGTTGTGTTGTAGTTGTTGTGTGTAGTTGTTGTTTATTCTAAAACCCAATGAAAAACCAAACTTTTTTTCTTTTTAAAAATGCTTGTAATATATATAATCTGTAAAAACAAAAAGAGGCACTTTCGCACCTCTTTTCTATATTGATTATTTTCTGATATTCAATACTTTGATAATCTCACGATATCTGTTGATCTCTTTCTTTTTCAAGTAATCAAGCAACGATCTTCTTTTACCTACTAATAGTACTAATGAACGCTCAGTATTATAATCGTGACGATTTTTTTTCAAGTGCTCAGTCAAGTGACTAATTCTGTAAGTAAACAATGCGATTTGAGCTTCTGCTTTTCCAGTGTTTGTTGCTTCACCGTGTTGTGCAAAAATCTCTTCTTTTTTCTCTTTAGTTAAATACATTCCAATATTATTTAATGATTTTTATGTATGTCATACATCTTTTGTAAGACGGGTGCAAAATTAGAACTTTTTTTTGGAAAAAAGAATTTTACGACCTGTTTTTTACAATTGTTATAGGTAACGAGTAACGAGCTCTTACCGGGATACCTCTTTTTGTGCCCGGATTCCAGTCTTTAGCATTTTTTATAGCCAGGATTGCAATTTCATCCAATCCGTATCCAACTCCTTTTAATATCTTAGGATCAACTAAACTTCCGTCTTTATCGACGATAAAAGTCAGGTATATTTTTCCATATGCTTTATTTCTGGCTTCTAACGGTATGTACATTGCTTTACTAATATAACTATAAAAGGACTTAATACCTTTTTTAGGACTAGGGCGCTGTTCGGCAATAGTATAAGGATGTTCAATATTTAAAGAATCTAGGGTTATTCCGGAAACCAGTTTGCCGTTTTCATGATTCTCTGTAAAACTATATTTTGATTTTAGAAACTTACCTTTCCAGATTCCATCTCGTAAACCGTTTTTTACTTTTCCATTTTCTTCTATATATTCATCTTTATAGTCGAGATCTCCATTGCCCGAAATTACTTTTTGCTCCTTTTGATCGTTCCAGTAATTATTTAATTTATAATCTGTGTTATCATCATTAGTAGTAAAATATTCAAATTCAGATTTTATGTTGCCGTTTTCATACCAGTTAAATTCTTTTCCGGTCTTTTTTCCGTTCAAATAATTAACAGTCGATTTTTTGTTTCCGTTTTCATAATAGTAAACAAACTGGCCTTCACGCTTGATAACATCTTTATCTGCAGAAGTCCCAATCATTTTTAAAACTTTGGATTTGTAGTACTCTTTTAAAACGTAAGCCTTCTTGTCTAAAAAATATTCTTCAACAATTCTAATGTATTTATAGTTGTCCTCCGTACTTTCGACCCAACTGGAGTCCAGATAAGTGATCTTGCTCGCTGGAATTGTAGTTTGAGAAAATAGTTTTGTCGAAATTGTGAAGAAAATAAAAACGCGTAAAATTAGTTTCATATTAATAGTTAAAAGTAAGTTAGGCGAATGTGTTATTTTTAGTACAATTTAGCAACTTCCTGATTTACAAATTCTAAAAATCTTTCATCAGCTTCTGTAAATGGATCTATCACATGACTGTCAATATCAATTTGACCAATGTTTTGCCCGTTGACAAATAAAGGAACAACGATTTCAGATTTTACCGTAAAGCTACAGGCGATGTAATTGTCCTGAGCGGCAACATCCGGCACCACAAAATTGGCGTTACTTTCGGCTACTTGTCCGCAAATTCCTTTTCCAAATGGGATAACGGTATGATCTGTTTCTGCTCCTATATATGGACCTAAATGTAATGTTTTGGTTTCGTGATTGGCAAAATAAAAACCAACCCAGTTGTAGTATTCGATTTCTGCATTTAAAAGCTGGCAGATCGATAATAATTTTTCGTCTCTAAGAGTTTTAGTGTCAGCAACAATAGCGCTTATTTTTGGTTGTAATTCCTGAAATGTCATGATGTGAAAATTTTATACAAAAGTATTTAAAGCTAATCTCAAAAAACATATAAATCTCAAAATTTTTTCTTTAAAAAATACCTGCTAAAATTTAAGTCTTACTGGGATACTATATATTGCATTTTTTCCTGTATAGATAAATTAGTTTATATTCTTTTTTTAGGTAATTTTGCAGCATGAATTTAAAAAAGTGCACAGGACTATTTTTAGCATTGCTCTTGTTGGTTTCCAACATAGGGTTTGCTTTTGATGTGCATTATTGCGGAGGTAGAATCGCTTCGGTTTCATTAAATACTTCCGTTTCTGCATCTCACGGAAAGAAATGTTGTGGAGTGTCTGAAAAAGAATCTTCTTGTTGTAAGGACAAAGTGGTTCATTTTGAAAAAAAATCAGACGATGCTACTCTTAAGTTTTTCTTTTTTCAATTTGCTTTTGCACCTGTAGTACAGGAATTCAAATCAATTGTTTTTGTAACAATTCCAATTTTTAAAAGCAGTCAGATCATTTCGTATTATTCTGATGCGAATGCTCCTCCTTTATTTAAATTATATCACCAGTATATTTTTTATTCCTGATTTTGATAGTTTAGAGTCAAGCCATCTTTTGGTTTGCAATACGCTGTTTGCTTATTTCTCAATTGAGGATATGCTTAAAAACAGCTTTTCTAATTACTATTAAAATCTTTTTCATGAAAAAAAATATGATGCTTTTGGGCGTGATTTTACTTTCTTTTTCTGCTTTTTCACAAGAGAATTTAGAGGAAGTGAAAATTACCAAAAAGCAAAAAGGAATCAAAAAATCCTATACGCTTACTGCCAATACAACTGTTATTACAAGCAAAGAACTGTTAAAAGCCGCTTGCTGTAATCTGGCCGAAAGTTTTGAGACAAATCCTTCAATCGATGTGAATTTTTCTGATGCTTTAACAGGAACCAAGCAAATAAAAATGCTTGGTCTGACAAGTCCTTATTTAATGATTACAGAAGAAAATATTCCTTCGGTTCATGGCGCTTCCCAGGCTTACGGTTTGTCATTTACACCCGGAACATGGATCGAGAGTGTTCAGATTACCAAAGGTGCCGGTAGTGTTGTAAACGGTTACGAGAGTATTTCAGGACAAATAAATACAGAACTTCTAAAACCTTTAAGCGACATTCCGTTCTTCCTGAATGTTTATGGTTCTACCGATGCCCGTTTTGAGGTAAATACTCATTTTAATAAAAAACTGTCTGATAAATGGGCAACAAGTTTATTTGTTCACGGGAATGCCCGTGTTGCAAAAAATGATATGAATGATGATGGTTTTCTGGATAATCCGTTAGGGAAACAAATCAATGTCCTGAACCGTTATCAATATTATAATCCCGAAAGCGGTATTGTGAGTTTTATCAATTTTAGATATATGAATGATAAAAAACAAACGGGAGAAGTTGATTTTGATAAAGACAGAGATCGCGGTACTACAAATCATTGGGGATCTGAAATTAATACAGAACGTTTTGATGTGTCTACAAAAGTAGGTTACGTTTTTAAGGATATGCCATATCAGAGTATTGGTTTTCAGAATGCTTTCAACAGTCACAATCAAAACTCTTATTTTGGGTTGAATTTATATGATATCAGACAGAATAGTTTTTATTCTAATTTAATTTTCAATTCGATTATCAATAATACAAAACACAAGTTTTCGACCGGTTTAAATTTTACTTACGATCAGTATCAGGAATTTGTTAATGTAACGGATTACAGTAGAATTGATAATTCGGTTGGAGCATTCTTTGAATATACATATGATAATAATGATAATTTCAGTTTGATTTTAGGAGGCAGAGTTGACAATCATAATCGTCTGGGGTTCTTCGCGACACCTCGTTTGCATATGAGATATAATCCCTGGAAAGATGGAGTACTTCGTTTTTCTGCAGGAAGGGGAAAACGCTCAGCGAATATTTTTGCTGAGAATCAACAGCTTTTTGCTAGTTCCAGAACGTTCTCCATTTTAGATACCGGAGGAAAGATTTATGGATTGAATCCTGAAATTGCATGGAACTACGGTGTGAGTTTTTCTCAGAAATTTAAACTTTTCAGTAAAAATGCTGAGGTAGGATTTGATTTCTATCGTACCGATTTTAAGAATCAGGCAATTGTAGATTTGATGCAAAGCCCGCAAGAGGTTTCGTTCTATAATTTAAGAGGAAGCTCTTTTGCAAATAGCTTTCAGTTCGAGTTTAATTATGAGCTGATTCATAACTTGAATTTAAGAACTGCTTATAAATATTATGATGTTCAAACGGATTATTTAACGGGTACTTTTCAGCGTCCGTTGCAGGCAAAGCTTCGTTTTTTAGGAAATCTGGAATATGAAACCCAATTGAAAGATGAAAAACAATGGAAGTTTGATTTTACCTTTAACTGGTCCGGAAAACAACAGCTGCCTTATACAGCATCAAATCCTGTGGAGGATCAGTTTCCTGATTTTTCGCCATCATATGCCGTTATGAATGTTCAGGTAACAAGAGTTTTTTCGTCAGTTTTAGAAGTATATGCAGGAGGGGAGAACATTGGAAATTACAAACAGAAGAAAGCTATTTTGGGTGCCGGAGATCCTTTTGGTCCTAACTTTGATGCTTCTATTGCATATGCTCCAATTTTTGGTCAAATGTATTACGCAGGATTACGATTTAAAATAAAATAAAGAATTCAATTTCAAAAATCAATAACAAATAATAAAATGAAAAATTTAATTTTAATTGCAATGATCACTTTTTTAGGATTTTCGGCTCAGGCTCAAACTAAAAAAAATAAGAATTTAAAATACACAACAGAAGTAAACGGTAATTGTGAGCAATGTAAAAAGCGTATCGAAAAAGCAGCATTTAGTGTTCCTGGAGTAAAATCAGCTATCTGGGATATTAGTTCGCATCAATTGGCAGTAATTTTAAATGAAGAGAAATCGTCTCCGGAAGATTTGAATAAAGCCGTTGCTAAAGTAGGGCATGATACTAAGGATGTTAAAGCAACTGAAGCTGATTATGAGAATTTGCATTCTTGTTGTAAATATGTAAGAGAATAATTATTTTGAGAGCCCATGTTTTTGTCAGGGCTTTTTAATAGTTAATTTATCTTTAAAATAGAGCAAATTATTGGTGTTGAAGCAAATTATTGTTAATTTCACGAACTTATAAATATAACCAAACGCATTTATGAATAATTTTGATTGGAGTCAATTAATTAACCCTGAATTTTATATTACATTAAGTATAGGAGGTGTTCAAATTGGTTTGTTTATTGTTTTGTTTATTGTTTTTGCAGAGACAGGACTTTTTGCAGGTTTCTTTCTTCCGGGAGACAGTTTACTTTTTTTAGCGGGTATTTATAGTCGTGACTTAATGCTGAATGTTGTTGATATTCCGGCAGATTTCATAAATGTATTTGTCCTTTCTACTCTTGTTGCAATAATGGGAGTTTTGGGTAATATGACAGGATATTGGTTTGGTGCCAAAAGTGGATATTATTTGTTTAAAAAAGAAGATTCATTTTGGTTCAAAAAGAAGTACTTGTTACAATCTAAGGATTTCTTTGAGAAGTATGGCGGTAAGGCGATTATCTATGCGCGTTTTCTTCCAATTTTCAGAACATTTGCACCAATCATTGCAGGGATCGTTTCTATGGATAAAAAGAAATTTATGTTCTTTAATGTTTTAAGTTCATTTTTATGGTCGTTCATCCTGATTTTTGCAGGTCATTATTTGTATGGAATTTTTCTAAGACAAGGAATTGATCTAAAGCACCATATTGAATATATCATTATCATAATTGTTATCATATCTACATTTCCGGTTTTGGTAAAGCTTTTAAAGAAAAGACCAAGCGAAAAGATATAATTAAATATACAAATACAAAAAAGTCCGAAGTTTAAAGCTTCGGACTTTTTTTATGCTTGATAGTTTTTTTAAGTATGGCGATGATTTAAACGTTGGAGCACAATATGAATCAATGCTAAATCTTGTGGAAAGTATAAAAAAATATACAAAGTGACTATTTTTTACCGCAGAGAAAGCAAAGATTTTTCGCAGAGTTCACTAAGATTTAAGTTGTGTTTACATAATCTAAGTGTACAAAGCTTTGTGTCTCGAGGCTTTGGGCAGTATCATTAAGTTAACGAATGGGTAATAGACAGAGAAGTAACCACAAAGTTTGTCATCTCGACGAAGGAGAGATCACACTAGTATTTCCGTTCAGCTATTCGCTAATCTTTGTCGATTTTTTTGTATGATCTCTCCTGCGTCGAGATGACAAGATTACGGATTCTGAAAGAGTTAATTCGCATTAAAAAATTTCTTAACTTAATGACATTGTCCGAGCGATAGCGAACAGGTGCAGCAATTTTTTAAATTTAGAATTTATCCCAAAGGATTACCATTCATTTACTTTATTGGCATCCATTTTCAAGAAGATAAACAATAAAATAGTGAATCCCCAAAGTCCGGAACCGCCATATGAAAAGAACGGCAGGGGAACCCCAATTGTTGGGAAAATTCCAATAACCATTGCAATGTTTACAAAAAAGTGAGTGAATAAAATTCCGGCAACACAATAGCCATAAACTCTGCTGAATTTTGTTTTTTGTCTTTCAGCCAGATAGATTACTCTTAATAATAAACCAACAAAAAGTGCGATCACAACCATTGATCCTGCAAAACCCCATTCTTCGCCTACAGTTGTAAAAATGTAATCGGTGTGTTGTTCCGGAACGAATCCTCCTTTTGTCTGAGTTCCTTCCAGAAAACCTTTTCCAATCCAGCCTCCTGATCCAATGGCAATTTCTGATTGGTTGGTATTATATCCGATCCCTTTCATATCGACAGTTTTACCTAGTAATATGTTAAAACGGTCACGGTGGTGTTGTTTGAAGATATTGTCAAAAACATAATCTACAGATAAAACAAAAGCCGAAATAACAGCTAATAAAATACTGCTTAAAATTATATTTCGATCAACGGCCCTGCCTTTAAAATGTATAATAATTAATACACCCAAGGCAATTAAAATAACTGCGTAAGGTTCTAAAACAAGCGTTAAGACAAATAATACTATGGTGATAAAACCAGTCCAGACATACCATGAAGGCAGCCCTTCGCGATACAAAACAACAATAAAAATACTGTAAATTAAGGCACTCCCGGGATCCGGTTGTGGTAAAATCAATAATACAGGCAAAAATACAATGGCTAAAGCCTGAACTTGCCTGTTTACATCTTTCAGATTGATTTGTGTATCACTTAGATATTTGGCCAGCGCTAATGATGTGGCAGCTTTTGCAAACTCAGAAGGCTGTATGGTAAAACTTCCAATAGCGTACCAGCATCTTTGTCCTGCGATGGTTTTTCCAAAAAGAAATAAACCGGCTAAAGACAAAAGGGAAACCCCGAAAATAATACTGGCATATTTTTCATAAAACTTTCCATCAACAAAAAGTACGATAAAAATCAAAGGAATTGTACAACCAATAAAAATTAATTGCTTTTGATAAGTTCCGTCCGTAGATAATAATGATGAGGAATAGATGTTGAGCCACCCCAGTATTACCAACGCAGTGTAAATAAAAACACTTATCCAGTCAATGTTATTTTTTATACTTTGGTTTTTCATTTGAAATAATGGTATTAATTTTCTTGGGTGGTGTCTAAACGTACTTTTTTTACTTCTACTTGTGGTTGCTTTACCATTTTAGCTCTCATAACAGAGTCTTTTGGAGTAGATTCAATAGCGCTCGCTGCAGTCATTCCTCCTAATTTTGCATATTCGCTTACAAGACTTTTGTTTAATACCCTAATTTCTAAATCATTTCTAGTAATTTTCTTTCTTAGGTATTTTTCTATCATCAAACTTGCAATTGGTCCGGCAACTGCAGCACCAAAACCTCCATTTTCAATCATAATTGCGATTGCGATCTTAGGATTGTCTTTTGGCGCAAAGGCTACAAATATTGAGTGATCTTTAAGCTGTGTTCTTTTTCCGTTTATTTTAGCAAAATTCTCCGCTGTCCCGGTTTTTCCACAAATATCAATACCTTCAACTCTTAATGCACGCGCAGTACCAAGGTTGTAAACATCAAACAAACCGCTGATAACCGGAGGGAAATATTTTTGATCTACCGTAGTAACGTGTTTTGTGGTAAACTTAGCATCAATTTTTTTGCCCTCAATTTTTTTTATGATATGAGGTGTATAATAATAACCTTGATTCGCTACAGTAGCCATCATATTCGCTAACTGAATAGGCGTCATTAAAACCTCTCCCTGACCAATAGCATTCGATACAATTGTGGTACTTCGCCATCCTCCGTTAGGATATATTTTTTTGTACGTTTTAGATGTTGGTATATTTCCTCTTTTACCGGTTGGTAAATCATATCCCATAAACTGACCTAGCCCAAAACTTTTTACGTGATCACTCCATACATCTACAGCTTTAGCCGGATCTGCATATTTATTTATAGTTAGCATATAAGTCTGTGCGAAATAAGTATTACATGAATTGTAAATACCATTATGTAACTGTTGGTTTGGTGCGTGACTATGGCATTTCATAAAACGACCTCTTCCATAACTGAATCCATTATGACAAAAAAACGTGGTGTTTTCGTTTATTACCTGTTCCTGTAAGCCAATTAAACCTGTTAAAATTTTGAAAGGTGAACCTGGCGGGTATTCTGCAAGTAATCCACGGTCATATAATGGTTTTGCTATAGAATCATGATATAATAAAGTATAGTTTTTAGAGCGTTGTCTTCCTACCAAGATACCCGGATCATAAGACGGTGCAGTAACTAGCGCTAAAATTTCTCCTGATTTAGGTTCAATAGCGACAATTCCTCCTCTTTTATTGATCATTAATTCTTCTCCGTACTTTTGAAGTTCAGCATCAATAGTCAGATTAATGTCTTCTCCGGCAACAGCGATAGTGTCGTATTTACCTTCTTTATAAGAACCAATTTCTCTATTATATTTATCTTTCTGGATGTATTTTACGCCTTTTATTCCGCGTAAAACTTCTTCGTAGCTTTCTTCAACACCTTGTCTTCCAATCAAGTCACCGCTATTGTAATAAGGGTTTTTAGCAATTAATTTTTCATTTACCTGTAAAATAGAGCCAAAAATATTGGCGCCATAATCTACTTCGTAATCACGAAGTGATCTTTTTTGGAAATAGAAACCTTCATATTTTCTGATCTTTTCCTGAAAAGCGGCAAATTCAGATTTATTTAATTGCGGTAAAAATACAGAAGGTAATCGTGGGCTGTATACTTTGGCTTTTGCAATGCGCTTATCGTAGTCTTCTTTGGTGATATTCAGTAATGCACAGAATTCAGTGATATTTAAGTCATCTTTGATTTCTCTCGGAATAACCATGATATCGTAAGAAGCCTGATTGGCTACTAATAATTTCCCGTATCGATCATAGATATATCCCCTTTCAGGATAGTCGTACTGTTTCTTTATTGCGTTATTATCTGATTTTAACTTGAAAGAATCATCTATAATTTGCAAATAAAATACCCTCATCACAAGCAAAGATGCTGCGATAATAATTAAAGAGGGCAGCAGAACTTTTCTCATCGTTTATTGGGCTTAATAAGGTAAATTATTATAATTGAGGTGATTATTGTAAATATAGAACTAAATAAAGTTCGGAGCAAAATGTCTCCAATAAATCTAAATTCAAAAGCTTCCAGTATAAATAATACAATATGATGTATTACAACAGAGACCAGAATAAATGAGAATCGTTCAGGAGTTAATGAATCGTTCAGCTTTATAGTTTGGTATTCATAACTAAGCCCAAATGAGAACTTAAAAATATAAGGTCTGTAATAGGCGAGAATAACACATGCCGTAGCATGAATTCCTCCGGAATTGCAAAACATATCCATTGTTAGACCAAGTAAAAAGCTCGAGAAAATTAATCCCGCCTTGTTGCCGTTTACCGGATACAAAATAATGTATAGGATGTATGGGAAGGGACTTATGTACCCTAAAAAATTCATATTATTGAAAATAACAATTTGAATTGTTAGTAACATAATAAAACGAAGAATATTGACTAACAAAGCGCTATTCATTTTTTTTCTTGTTTTCTAAATTAATAAGTTCCTCTCTGTCCCTGCTCTTAATAATATAAACGTGTCCTAAGTTGGTCATATCGTTAAATAGTTTAACGTTTATGACATAGGAACTAGTGTTCGCTTTTGTTGAAATCTTATCGACAGTACCAATGTTGATTCCTTCAGGGAAAATTACAGATTGGCCACCTGTAACAATTGTATCTCCTTTTCTGATAGAAGCTAATCTTGGCACATCTTCTAATTGAACAAATCCGGTGCTTTTTCCGTCCCAGGTTAAAGAACCAAAGTGATTTGATTTTTTAAGTTTTGCATTAATATGCGATCTCATATTCAAAATACTAACTACTGTAGAGTATCTTGGCGAAGTATTATCAATTATACCAATAATTCCTAAGCTGTTGATTACTCCCATATCCGGCTTGATTCCTTCGTTTGCTCCGGAATTTAGCGTGATAAAGTTCTCATGCGTATTGTATGAGTTATGAATTACTTTTGAAACAATAATATCTGCAGGTTTTACGCCTTTGATAGTATCCGGTGGAGGAAGTTTTGTGGTATCTTCTTTATTAAATAACAGGCTTTTTAATCTTGCATTTTCAAGTACAAGTTCGTCATTTTCAGTTTTTAAATTCAAATATTCGTTTACACGATTAATTTTTTCATAAACACCGCCGCTTAAAAAATTAGCAGAACTGATTACTTTACTTCTATGATAAGAATGGGATTGAATTGTGAGAGCCAACGAAATGCCTAAAAGCAGCAAAAACAGCAATCGATTACTGTTTCTTATAATAAAATTAAAAATTTGCTGCATTTCTTGTTCGATTATTTTGTTTCAGGATATGCTTTTGGGTTCAAGTTTTACAAGAGTCAGATTAATCGAACCTGACTCTTGTAAGGATATGTTTTATTTGTTTAGTGTCTTATTTGATTAAGATACTTTTGAATTTTGCAATGTTTTTAAGTGCCATTCCGGTTCCACGAACTACAGCTCTTAACGGATCTTCGGCAATATAAACAGGTAAATCTGTTTTTAGCGAAATACGTTTGTCAAGACCTCTTAGCATAGATCCACCACCAGCTAAATAAATACCGGTGTTATAGATATCTGCAGCTAATTCAGGAGGAGTTTGCGATAATGTTTCCATTACAGCATCTTCAATACGTTGAATCGACTTGTCTAATGCTTTAGCGATTTCACGGTAAGAAACATCAACCTGTTTTGGTTTACCCGTAAGTAAATCTCTACCTTGAACTGACATATCTTCCGGAGGTCCGTCTAAATCTTCGATAGCAGCCCCAATTTGAATTTTTATTTTTTCAGCAGTACTTTCTCCCACAAAAAGATTGTGTTGTGTACGCATGTAATAAACAATATCGTTTGTAAAAACGTCACCTGCAATTTTTACAGATTTGTCACATACAATACCACCTAAAGCAATAACTGCAATTTCAGTAGTACCACCACCAATATCTACAATCATATTACCTTTTGGCTGCATAATATCGATACCAATACCAATTGCTGCTGCCATTGGCTCATGAATCAGGTAAACTTCTTTTCCGTTTACTCTTTCACAAGATTCTTTTACAGCTCGCATTTCAACTTCAGTAATACCGGAAGGAATACAAACTACCATTCTTAAAGCTGGAGTAAACATTCTTTTTTTCAAAGCAGGAATACTTTTGATGAACATATTGATCATCTTTTCCGAAGCATCAAAATCAGCAATTACACCATCCTTCAAAGGCCTTATGGTTTTGATATTTTCATGCGTTTTACCTTGCATCATATTGGCTTCCTTACCAACAGCAATGATTTTGCCTGATATTCTATCACGTGCAACGATTGACGGACTATCAATAACAACTTTATCATTATGTATGATTAAAGTGTTTGCGGTACCAAGGTCTATCGCAATATCCTCGGTCATGAAATCAAAAAATCCCATAAGTTTTTTAGGGGTTTAAAATGTTATAAATTATTTTGAACAAAGTTAAACAAATTAATGTTTAAAATGACGTGTTCCTGTAAATACCATTGCAACATTATTTTCATTGCAATAATTTATGCTTAATTCGTCTTTTATTGAACCTCCCGGCTGAATTACTGCTGTAATTCCTGCATTTTTAGCTAATTCTACACAATCCGGAAATGGGAAAAATGCATCACTCGCCATAGAAGCGCCGGTTAAATCAAATCCAAAAGCTTTAGCTTTATCTACAGCTTGTACCAAAGCATCAACTCTTGACGTCTGGCCTGTACCTGAAGAAATTAATGTTCCGTTTTTTGCAAAAACAATCGTGTTCGATTTTGTGTTTTTACAAATCTTAGAAGCAAATATTAAATCTTCTATTTCCTGAGCGGTAGGCTCTGTAATTGTAACGGTTTTTAAATGCTCTTTAGTATCTGTAATATTATTTCTGTCCTGAATTAACAAACCATTAAGACATGTTCTTACTTGTCTTGAAGGCAATTCAACTTCATTTTGAACTAATATGATTCTGTTTTTCTTTTCTTGTAAAACTGCAATTGCATCGTCATCATAACTTGGTGCGATTACTACTTCACAAAACAATTTGTTGATTTCCTGTGCAGTAGCCAAATCAATTTTAGTGTTTGCAATCAAAACTCCGCCAAAAGCAGAAGTTGGATCACAAGCCAAAGCTGCTAAATAAGCTTCGCTAATTGTTTTTCTGGAAGCCAGGCCACAAGCATTATTATGTTTTAAAATTGCAAACGTTGGACCATCAGTTTTAAACTCATTGATTAAGTTTACTGCAGCATCAACATCTAATAAGTTATTGTATGATAATTCTTTTCCGTGAACTTTTTTGAACATTGCGTCAAAATCGCCAAAGAAGAAACCTTTTTGATGAGGATTTTCTCCATATCTTAAAATCTGACCACCTTCGATACTTTCTTTGTAGATTGTTTCGTCAGTATTGAAATAATTAAAAATAGCACCATCATAATGAGATGAAACGTGGAATGCTTTTGTAGCAAGCAATCTTCTGTTTTCAAGAGTTGTTGCTCCGTTTTGTTCTGTGATCAAATCTAGAAGCAAACTATATTCGTTTACCGAAGCTACGATTACAGTGTCTTTGAAATTTTTTGCACCGGCACGAATCAATGAAATTCCGCCAATATCAATTTTTTCAATAATATCCTGCTCACTTGCACCTGAAGCAACTGTTTTTTCAAACGGGTACAAATCAACAATTACCAAGTCAATCTGAGGGATATCAAATTCCTTCATTTGCTGAACGTCACCTTCGTTATCCTGACGGTTTAAGATTCCACCAAAAATTTTCGGGTGCAATGTTTTTACTCTTCCACCAAGAATTTCAGGGAATGAAGTAATATCCTCAACCGGAACTACAGGAATTCCAAGGTTTTTAATAAAATCTTCTGTTCCTCCAGTCGAATAAAGTGTTACGTTTTGTTCGTGTAATTTTCTAACGATTGGCTCAAGTCCGTCTTTTGAAAAAACAGAAATTAATGCCGATTGTATTGTTTTAGTTGTGCTCATTGTGTAGTTATGATTTTCAGACTGCAAAAGTAGTTTTTTTAAATATTATTTTAAAGAAAATTAATGTAACATTATGCTAAAAAAAACTACTGATGAGTAAGTTAACTTTTATTAGGTTTTTGTTTTTAAATTATTGAATTTTACTTTAATGAAAAATACACATACATGCTTGTTTATCTAAGGTTATTAAAAGAAAGTTTTCGCTTTGCCATAAACGCTTTGCGAAATAATAAATTACGTACCTTATTGTCACTGTTGGGAGTTACGATTGGTATTTTTTCGATTATAGCAGTATTGGCTGCTGTAGATTCCTTAGATCGAAAAATTTCAAAAGATTTAAGCAGCTTAGATAAAAACACGATTTATTTGATGAAATATTGTTTCGGGCCTTCTGAAATTCCGCAATGGAAAAGAGAGCAGTTTCCAAATGTGAAATATGATGAATATATCAGTCTGAAAAATTCTCTTAATAATACAGAGCAAGTGGCGTATCAGCTTTTTGTAAATCATGAAACTTTAAAATACGATTCAAAAACCGTTAGCGATGTTAATGTAGTTCCTTCGTCAAGCGAAATGGTCGATATCGAAGGATTGAGTTTTGATAAGGGAAGATTTTATAATGAATCCGAATCAAATTCAGGAAGTCCTGTTATTGTTTTAGGATATGATATTGCCGAAGGCCTTTTTGGAACAAGTGATCCCATCGGAAAAAATATTCGTTTGTATGGGCAGCGTTTTACTGTAATTGGAGTAATAGCAAAACAGGGTGCCGGTTTTTTTGGGAATAGTAATGATACATCTGTTTATTTGCCAACTAATTTTTTACGTCGCATGTATGGTGATAGTGATTCAATGACTCCGGTAATTGTACTAAAACCTGTAAAGGGTGTAGATATGGAGGCGTATAAGGCTGAAGTTGCCCAAAAACTAAGAGCAATTCGCGGAATGAAAGCAGGGGAGGCAGATAATTTCTTTATTAATGTGCTTTCTGGTTTTACTGATTTTGTTGACGGAATTTTAGGGAGTTTAAGGTTTGGAGGAATTTTTATAAGTTTCTTCTCTTTCCTTGTTGGAGGTTTTGGAGTGGCAAATATTATGTTTGTTTCGGTAAAAGAGCGTACGAACTTAATTGGAATTCAGAAATCCTTAGGGGCAAAAAATAGATTTATATTGTTTCAGTTTTTGTTTGAAGCCGTTATACTTTGTTTAATTGGCGGAATAATTGGTTTGTTGATTGTTTGGCTAATGTCTATTCTTTTAACCAATTTGTTAGATTTTGAATTTGTGTTAAGTTTCTGGAATGTTATTATTGGGGCAGGATTGTCAATTATGGTTGGCGTGATTTCAGGAATTTTGCCTGCAATTTCAGCATCGAAACTTGATCCTGTTGAAGCAATCAGAACCGGAATGTAAAGTCAATCCTTGAAAATTTCATCTTTTTACAACTTCAAATTTTGATTTGTTATCTTATTTTGTCGTAATTTTAATAGCTTAAATTAAAAATACAACAATATGATACCAGTAAAAGCGTATGCAGCCTATGATGCCGAAAATCCCTTAAAACCTTATACGTTTGAAAGAAAAGAAGTAGGTGCTCATCAGGTTCAGATAGAAATTTTATATAGTGGCGTTTGCCATTCTGATATTCACACCGCAAAAGGAGATTGGGGACCTGTAGATTATCCTTTGGTTCCGGGACATGAAATTGTAGGCCGAATCGTTGCTGTTGGAAGCGAAGTTTCTAAATTTAAAGTTGGAGAGTTAGCCGGAGTAGGTTGTTTCGTAGATTCGTGCAGAGTTTGCCCAAGTTGCCAATCTGGCGAAGAGCAATTTTGTGACGAAGGAATGACGGGAACTTACAACAGTGTCGAAAGAGGAACAAATATCCCAACTCGCGGAGGATATTCAACCAGCATCATTGTCGATGAAAGTTATACGCTTCATGTATCTGAAAAATTAGATATAAAAGGAGTGGCGCCATTATTATGTGCAGGAATCACCACTTATTCGCCATTACGTTATCTAAAAGTAGGTAAGGGGCATAAAGTTGGTGTTTTAGGCCTTGGTGGTTTAGGGCATATGGCAGTGAAATTTGCTGTTTCGTTTGGTGCAGAAGTTACTATGTTAAGCCATTCGCCATCTAAGGAAGCTGATGCTAAAAAATTAGGCGCACATAAATTTGCATTAACTTCAAATCCTGAAACTATGGAATCTATGGCCAATAGTTTCGATTTTATCTTAAATACGGTTTCAGCAAAACACGATCATAATGCCTATTTGAATTTATTAAAAACTAACGGAACCATGATTGTAGTAGGAGCTCCGCCAGCGCCTGCTGAAATTCCTGTTTTTACTTTAATCATGAAACGTAGAAGTATTATGGGAAGTTTAATTGGTGGAATCAAAGAAACTCAGGAAATGTTAGATTATTGTGCTGAACACAATATTACATCAGATGTTGAAATCATCGATATGTCATACATTAATGAAGCATATGATCGTATGAATAAAAGCGATGTAAAATATCGATTCGTAATTGATATGGCTTCACTTAAATAGGTTCAAAGGAACAGAGTTGCAAAGGTTCAAAGGTTTTTCCAGTATTGGGCTACAACTTTGTGATTTTAAAATTAATAATAAAGTTCCGGAGGAACGATTTATATTGTAGGGATGGATTTTAATCCATTCTTCTCCATCCATATTGCAATCTATCACTATCACAATTGATATCGCATTTTTGTCATTTCGACCAAAGGGAGAAATCACATAAAGTGGCTCGACAAAGATTGTCGCTAATTTGTACGGAGTTACTTGATGAGATTCCTCGTTCTTCTCAATGATGTCGCATTTTTGTTATTTCGACCAAAGGGAGAAATCACATAAAGTGGCTCGGCAAAGATTATCGCTAATCTGTGTGGAGTTATTTGATGAGATTCCTCGTTCTTCTCAATGATGTCGCATTTTTGTCATTTCGACCAAAGGGAGAAATCACATAAAGTGGCTCGATAAAGATTATCGCTAATTTGTACGGAGTTACTTGGTTAGATTCCTCGTTCCTCGGAATGACAAAAATACTCACATAAAAAAAATCCTGAGAAAATATTTCTCAGGATTTTTTTATAGCAATCAATGTATTTTAGAATCTTATTTTTCTTTTAATAATTTTTCTAAATACTCTACTTTTTCTTTTTCTGCCTGAAGCATACGCTCATAAAGTTCAATTACTTTGTCTAATGGGTTGAATGAACAATGACTAGGACTGAATATTCCATTTACACCATTACTAATGCTGTTGTCGTAAAAATTATTAAAATAACTTATCATGTTTTCTTCAGTAAAGTTTTTTATAGCTTCAACACTTACGCCAAGGGCTTTTGCTATATCAGCAAGTTTTCCATCATCTATTGTTTCGCTGTTTTCAATAGCCGAAATTGCCTGTTGGTTTGTTCCTAAAGCTTGTGCCAATGCTTCTTGCTTCATGTCTTTCAGTTCACGAATACGGCTAATTTTTCGCCCTATATGGTTTGGTTTTGTTGCTGCGCTCATAATTCAAAGATATTTATATTCCTTTAAAGAAAAATGCTTTTGGTAAAAAACAAGTTAGTTTATGTAAGTTACATTTTTTTTGTAAGGCCATTATTTACTTTTTTAAAAAAGTAAAAGTACAATTTTTCAGACAAGTATTGATCAGCGATAGAATATTTAGATATAAAAACAAAAAGCGAATCTTGTCTTTCTGTTTTTACTTTCTATTAGAGAACTTGATTTTAGTTCGATCCCATTTAATAGAATCAGAGTAATAATAATCGTTATTCATTTTGTATTTCAAAACAGTATCTTCTTCTTGAGTGGTTCTTCTAATTTCGTAAGCTTGTAATTGATTCTTGTTTATAAACTGCATAAAGAAAGTGTTCTTTATGGTGTCGTTTTGGGAAGCGACAATTAATATTCGTCTGTTTTTTTCTTTGCTAAGAATATTTTCTGATAAAAAATCAACTAAGCTTGTTTCTGGAATCTTAACAATGTCTTTTGGCTGTAGGTCAAGAAAATGTGGAAGTGTATCTTTTTCGCTACCATAACTACAGAATTCAAGAAAATATCTTTTTTGATAAAAATATAGATTTCCTTTTTTGTCAATTATTAATTGGCTTTCTGCATAGAAAATTTTTCTTGGCGGCAGAGCAACTCTGCTAGTATTTGTTTTTATGGAATCGTAATATTTTTCAAGTTTCTTGTCTTCATAGGAGATTATATAAGGTTTATTTTTTGCAATAAGTTTTTCTTCTTTCTTGGCACAATTCAAAAGAAAGAGACAAATTATAAAGCCAATAAAAACTCTTTTCATAAAAACTAAGATTTAAAATAAAGATATAAAAAAATCTCACCTGCAATTAAGCTGATGAGATTTTATATGTTTTAGAAGTTTAAAAAACTATCTAATTGTATTATTCTGAATCAAATCGATATATAAGTTAATCTTATCTTTCAATTCTTTTCTTGGCGTGATAAAGTCTAAGAAACCGTGCTCTAATAAGAACTCAGCAGTCTGGAAACCTTCCGGTAAATCTTTTCCTGTAGTGTCACGAACAACACGAGGACCAGCAAAACCAATCAAAGCTCCGGGCTCAGAGATATTGATATCTCCTAACATGGCATATGATGCAGTTGTTCCTCCGGTTGTAGGATCTGTACATAAAGAGATGTAAGGTAATCCTGCTTCTGCAAGTTGAGCAAGTTTTACAGATGTTTTGGCTAATTGCATTAATGAATAAGCCGCTTCCATCATACGAGCTCCACCTGATTTAGAAATCATTAAAAAAGGCATTTTGTTTTTGATCGCGTGATCAATACCTCTGGCAATTTTTTCTCCAACAACAGCTCCCATAGATCCACCAATAAAGGCAAAATCCATACAACAAATAACAAGTTCTTTTCCTTTAGATTTTCCCACTCCTGTACGCACAGCGTCCTTTAGGTGGGTTTTTTCCATTACATCTTTAAGGCGATCAGCATATTTTTTTGTATCAACAAAATGCAATGGATCTTTTGATGTCATGTTTTTATCTAATTCAACAAATTCGTTATTGTCAAATAAAATTTCAAAATAGGTTGCGCTTCCAATTCTAACGTGAAAATCATCTTCAGGGCTTACAAATAAGTTTCTGGCTAATTCGTCAGCATCAATAATTTTTCCCGTAGGAGATTTGTACCACAATCCTTTCGGAACGTCCATTTTATCTTCAGTCGCAGTGGTAATCCCTTTTTCTTGTCTTTTAAACCAAGCCATTTGTCTAGTATTCAGTGTTCAGTAATCCGTTTTCAGTATTCAGCTTTTAATAATCAGTTTTTAAGTATTCAGCATTTGAGAACTGAATACTTAAAACTGTAAACTGAATACTTTTATAGTGTATTCACATTATTCAAGTCAGCAAAAGCTTGCTCAAGTCTTGTGTTGAATGTTACTTCACTTTCACGTACCCATCTTCTTGGGTCATAATATTTTTTGTTAGGAACATCAGCACCTTCTGGGTTACCAATTTGAGATTTTAAATAGTCAATGTTTTTAACCATATAATCACGAATTCCTTCAGTATATGCAAATTGCAAATCAGTATCGATGTTCATTTTGATAACTCCGTAGCTAATTCCTTCTCTGATTTCTTCAAGTGTAGAACCTGAACCTCCGTGAAAAACGAAATCTACCGGGTTAGCACCAGTGTTGAATTTGTTTTGAACGTAATCCTGAGAATTTTTTAAGATTTTTGGAGTTAATTTTACGTTTCCTGGTTTGTAAACACCGTGAACGTTTCCAAAAGCAGCAGCAATTGTAAATTTAGGGCTTATTTTAGATAATTCTTCATAAGCATAAGCTACTTCTTCTGGTTGAGTATATAATTTTGAACTATCAATGTCAGAGTTGTCAACGCCATCTTCTTCACCACCTGTAATACCAAGTTCGATTTCTAATGTCATTCCCATTTTGCTCATTCTAGCCAAGTACTCTTTACAGATTTCGATATTTTCTTCGATTGGCTCTTCAGACAAATCGATCATATGAGAACTGAATAATGGTTTTCCTGTTTCTGCAAAATGTTTTTCAGAAGCATCTAATAAACCATCGATCCAAGGTAATAATTTTTTTGCACAGTGGTCAGTATGTAAGATTACAGTTGCACCGTAAGCTTCTGCCAAAGTATGAATATGTTTTGCTCCGGCGATTCCACCAGCGATTGCTGCTTTTTCACCTGCATTAGATAAACCTTTTCCAGCGTTAAATTGTGCTCCTCCGTTAGAAAATTGAATGATAACCGGTGCATTAAGTTTTGCTGCAGTTTCAAGAACTCCATTGATTGTGCTTGATCCAGTAACATTTACTGCAGGTAAAGCAAATCCTTTTTCTTTTGCATAATTAAAAATTTCCTGTACTTGATCTCCTGTAGCTACTCCGGGTTTAATATTGTGTGCCATTGTAATTTTTTTTAGTTGTTTTTAGTTTTTAGGTTGCAAAAATAAGAATTAATTAGCATTAGAATGGATAATTTATCCCAAAATTTAAAACCGAATGACCAAAATTGTATTCTTTGAACCAGCGATCTCCTTTCTCATGTGCTGGGTTATAGGTCTTAAAGCCTAAATCTAAACGAATAACAAAAAAGCTTAAATCGTAACGTAAACCGAATCCTGAACCTAAAGCAATTTCAGCTAAATCGTTTAAGTTGTTGAATCTTGCCTTCTCGTCAATCACATTATCGAGCACATTCCAGATATTTCCGGCATCTGCAAAGATAGCTCCCTTCACGTCACCAAAAAGTTTGAATCGGAATTCAGCACTCATCGCAATTTTCATGTTTGCCTCGTTAAAATCGTTCGCTGCATTCGTACTGCCCGGACCCAATTTGTAGGGTTGCCATGCACGGTTATCGTTTGATCCTCCGGCGTAATAACTTCGTGAAAACGGAATGTAATTTGAATTGCCAAACGGAACTGCTATCCCAAAAAAGCTTCTTACTGCTAATACTTTTTCTTTACCAAAGTCCCAGTGTTTGATATAATCAAATTCTGTTTTTATGTATTCTGAATATTCTAAGTTGAATATTTCATAGTTGCCATTTGTGTTTTTAGGTAATTTTGCAATGTCAGATATTGCAGTTAATAAAGTTCCTGCAGATTCTATTTTTGTTCTAAACTGATAAAATGTATTGTCAGCAAGATCTTTTTTAGTGGTTTTGCTAAAAGTATAACTTGTAGCTAAGATAAAATCATTTTCAGTCAGACGAACTCTTCTTTCTTCTATACTTTGTACATCCTTATATTGAGGATCTCCGGGAAGTAGAGCAGTTTTATTTGTTAAGACATCACTAGTAAAGCCTGTAGTTCCTGTAGGAATAGTCAGGTCTTTTCTCGCTTGCTCCTCAGGTGTATCTCCCCAATTTAGAGGTGTAGTATTGTAGTCTTTACCAATACCATTTAACTCGTTGTAAGAAGAAGTATAGACTTTGAAATAGTTGCCCGGATTTAAGTTTCGTACAAATTGAGCATTAAGTAATTCAAGCTTTGCAGTATTGTTTCGTTTAGGAGACCAGTTGTAAGCAAGTCCGCCGGTAAAGTTTTCCTTGTCCAGACCAATATTCCTTTGCTTAGAGAAACCTGCTGTAATACTGGTAGAAGGAATCATCCTTTTCGGGATAATTTTTTCAGTCCCAAAAGGCATCAGGATTCTTGGGAAGTTTAATTTTAAATCGACACCATATTCTGAAACATTAAAGAAATTATCATTAGGGTTGGCCATATCTTTAGAGGAACCCAAATTTAGACGAGTAGAGATTTCGAGAGTTTCAGCTCTGTTAAATACGTTTCTAATAGTTTCAGATATACTTGCTCCAATACCAAAATCCTGAATATTAGAATGCGTCACATCAAAAGTAGTCCCAAAACTATATTTTTTTCTTGGGGTTAAATAAATATTAGCAATTAAGGATTGTGCAGTCGAGTCGCGTTTGTCAACCTGATATTGGATTGAAGGGTAATTAAAAATTTTCAGATTATTTAAATACCTTGATGAAAGAGTTGTTCTGGTATCAGAAAAAGTGCTTCCTTTATTAATAAAAATCGCATCAGTAATAGCGCGGGGTTTGTATTTTAGTTTTTTGTAGCTATACAGGTTAAAGTTGTTGTAGCTTATACTATCAGTTATTTTCTTTTTTGCATTTGCAGCAGAATAATCGGTGTAAATATTAACATCACTTATTTTGTAAAGCTTGAAAGGTTCTGTTCTGCTCGAATCTCTTTCCTGGATATTGTTGTTGTTTACAATTAAAGTAACATCAGCTTTGTTCTTCTTTCCAATCGTATCAATGTCGAAAGTAACATAAGTAGGCTGGAAAAAATAGGCGCCATGATTTCTGAAATAAGTAGTAAGTCGGTTTTTTTCTTCTTCAAAATCAGCAGTTTTGTACTGATTGCCAGATTTTAAAAATGAAGGTTCATTGTTGTTTTTGTATAATGAATCTAACGCCGGAGTCATAATATTAGTTCTGATAGTGTCTAATTTATAAGCTGGTCCGGTAGTAATGATATAATTTATTTTTGCTTTTTTTCTTGCAACGCTATCAATGCTGTAATCTGTTGCAACATTAAAATATCCAGTATTAAAATAGTAGAATTTTAAACGTAAAAGAGATTTTTTTGTTTTTGCGGTATCAATAACTACAGGCGCTTCGCCAGTGTTTTTCAGGAATTCACTAAGACCCTTGTTTAAAAAAGATTGTCCAAGTCTGTCAACTTGTTTTGCAGATAATATTTTTGCCTGACGCTCATATAGACCAGGATGTTTTTTAAATTTTGCCTGATAAGTAGAGTCCGGATTCAGGTTCGCCAAATTATATAAATTCAAGCGTAAGCGATATCCTAACAAAGTACCATTTGGTTTTTGATACATCTGGTTAGATGCTATTTCGTCATTTGTCGCCTTTCCGTTTACAAGAATAGTATTTTTAACAAGAAGGTTTTTTCCATCAGGAACTCTTTTTACAGCATTACAACCGCAAATAAATATTGCTATTAGAATAAATGCTGTTATTTTTGTGGAACTATTTTTCAAGTGTTAAATATTTAATTCAAAAGTACATTATTTTATGGTTAGTAAAAACCAAATAAAGCTTATCTCAGGCTTACATCAAAAAAAGCAACGTTTTGCAAATCAATTATTTTTCGCCGAAGGAGTAAAAGTAATTCAAGAATTGTTGCTTTCCAATTTTGAATTAGAGCATTTGTATACGACTCTAAATGATTTTGAAGAAGTTTCTTCTTCAAAACGTACGCTTATTACTGATCAGGAACTTAAAAAAATTAGTGCTTTATCAACTCCAAATTCATGTCTGGCAGTGTTTAAAATGCCAGCCGAAAATAAAATAATCAATTCAGGATTGATCGTAGCTTTAGACGATATTCGTGATCCTGGAAATTTAGGAACGATTTTGCGCCTTTGTGACTGGTTTGGTATCAAACAAATAATTTGTTCAAAAGAAACCGTCGATATTTATAATCCAAAAGTAGTACAGGCAACAATGGGGTCTATTGCGAGAGTAAATGTGAATTATATTGATTTAAAGACTTTTATTGCACAAACGGATCTCCCGGTTTTTGGAACCTTTATGGATGGTGAGAATATTTATCAATCAAGTTTACCTCAAAACGGAATCATTATTATGGGTAATGAAGCCAATGGGATTTCATTAGAGATTGAAAAAATGGTGACAAGCCGACTCACAATTCCAAGGTTTGGAGAACTACAAAAAACCGAAAGTTTAAATGTAGCTACCGCAACAGCAATTATTCTTAGTGAATTTAAACGAAATAGTTAGAGTTTTGTTTTAATGAAAAGTAAAATTAATTAAAAGAGCTCTGGATTTCATCGAATCGATATTGTCCGTCCATGGGCTAGGTCCGTTTGAAGGATTATCACGAATTAATTCATTAGTAATACCAAACATACCTCTGATAGAAGGAGAGAAGATAAAATACTCTGAGAAAATATCAATTCCAAAACCAACCTCATAAGCCGCAGTCCATTGCTTAACCCTGAACTTTCCTTCAAAGTTATCGTCTTTGGATTTTGCGTTGCTGGAGAGATTTAATGTAGTCGACATTCCGCCAACTAAATACGGACGGATATTTCCGGTACGTAATGCAGAGAATTTTAATAATAAAGGAAAGTGAATATAAGTACTGTTTACTTCTCTTAAATAATCTTTCTCTAATGGTTGATTTGGATAATATAAATCACGTTTTGTGTAATATAAACCTGGTTCGAAACGTAAGTTTATGTATTCCTGTAATCTTAAATCGGCAACAACACCAACATTAAAACCGGTAGTTTTTTTAATCTGAATATCCGGACCGGGAGTTTTGTAGTCAAATTTAAAATCGAAACTATTAAAACCCAGGTAATATCCAAAATAAAGACGTTGTTTTTGCCAGTTTTCCAGATTAATAATAGGATCTTTACTAAACATGCTTTTGGCAAATTGAGAGTATCCGTTTGTCGTTAAGACTAATAAAAGTAAGACTACAATTTTTTTCATACTATTTTTTAGAGGCAGAATAAATGGTTGCAACACCAAAAGTTTGAGGCATAGCTATAACATCTATAAACCCAATTTTTCTTAAAATATTGTTTAAGGCTTCTCCGTATGGAAAAACAGCAGCAGATTCAGACAAATAACCATAAGCAGAATTATCTTTAGAAAATAATTTTCCGATGATTGGAAGTATGTTTTTGCTGTAGAATTTATATCCTTGTTTATAAGGTGTTTTATCAGGAACCGATGTTTCTAAAATTACAAATACACCATTTGGTTTTAAAACCCTTAAAATCTCAGCAAAACCTTTCTCCAGATTCTCGAAATTTCGAACACCAAAACCTACCGTTATTGCATCAAAATGATTGTCTTCAAAAGGTATTTTTTCAGAGTCCCCTAAAACTAAGTCAATAATATTGGATAGTTTTTTTTCTTCGACTTTCCTTTTTCCAACTTCAAGCATTCCGGCAGAAATATCCAGGCCAATTATTTTTTCGGCATTCGTTTGTGTCATTAAAATAGCCAGATCACCAGTTCCTGTTGCAATATCAAGAATGATTTTTGGTTTTTTGTCGGACACTATTTTTAAAACTTTTTTACGCCACTTAATGTCAATTCCAAATGAAATTACGCGGTTTAAATTATCGTAGTTCCCAGAGATGTTATCAAACATTTGGGCAACTTGTTCTTTTTTACCTAAAGAAGAGTCTTTGTATGGGGTTATTTTTTCAGACATTTTTTTTATTTACGCAAATATAATACAATCTGACTTAACTGTAATTGAGTTTTTTTATTTGTAAATTAAATGTTGTCAGTAAAAGGCTTTTAATTGTTGTTTAACTGCTAATTTCTGCCCATCACTAAAAGTGGGTATTTTGAAAAAATCACTAAAAGTGGGTATTGTGGAGTATGAATTTTAGAGCCAACTTTGCTACAGTTAAAAGATAAAATTTTAATGATTGAAATAATGACTTAAGTCAGATGAAGGCTTTTTTTGCACTGGTATTTCATTTGTTCTTGTAAGCAGTTTTGAAAGTATTGTTCTTGGGACCAATATTCTTTTTAAAGTGCGAAATACGTTCTTAGGATTAAATTTGTTTTTGGAAATTTTAATTTTCTTGCCTTTAATATCTTAGTGGTATTTGTTATTAAAGGCTCTTTGAGACTCGTTCTCATTTAACATTATGTTATTCAGTTATTCAAATGTTTCTTAACATTTGAGTTTTTTTACCAAAACTATTACTTGAATTAGTCAGATTAAAAAATCAATCGTTTTTTAAAAAACATCCTTCACAAGAGGATGTTTTTTTATTTCCTTATGTATGTTTCATAAGTGTAATCGTAAAGATGTTTCTCGTCTTTCAGGTTTTCTTCAGATTCGACGAGTTGCCATTCATTTTTATTAATTTTTGGAAAAAAAGCATCCGCGTCAAAAGTGTGATGAACTTTCGTTATTTCTATGATATCTGTATAAGGTAACCCCAGATTATAAATTTCACCTCCGCCAATAATATAAGAATCTTCGTCTTCAGGACATACCGCGATCGCTTTTTCGATACTGTCTACTACAATGCAGCCTTCCGGATGATAGTCTTTTTGACGTGTAATTACGACATGAACTCTGTTTGGAAGTGGTTTTGGGAAGCTCTCAAAGGTTTTTCTTCCCATAATAATATGATGATTCGTAGTAAGTGTTTTAAATCTTTTAAAATCATTTGGTAAATGCCAAACTAATTCATTGTTTTTTCCAAGTGCATTATTTTCGGCTACTGCCGCTATCATTATAATCATAGCAATTTAATAACTAAATTTTATTTTCAGTATCATCATTTATTCTCGACTCTAATTGAGTAATTCTTTTTTGTTGCAAGCCAACAAGTCGGTCAATTTGTTCTCTTTCCCATTTTTTATTCATAAATCGATCTGTTATGTACACTTTTATAAAGTGTAGAATAAAGATAAAGAACCATATAGTAACGCCCCAAATACACCAGTTTTGTTCTGTGTTAGCGCCAAAACCAAAGAATCTATTGGCAATAAATAAAAATAAACTTCCTAGTAGAAAAAGTACAAAATGAAAATATAGAATTTTTTTTTGTCTAAGTCTTCTTCTGGCGTATTCGTATTGTTCGTGCACTTCTTTTTCCATAAGATATAAATGAGGTCATAAAGTTAAAATTTATTTTGTAATCACCCTATTTAGATTCGGGAATATTTCTTCTAAAGTGAGCTGAGAGTTTGAATTCCAAAATTTTATGCGGGTTAAATTATTGATACAGCTAAAATAATATTCTGTTTTTGATATTATCACAAATCGGATGTGAAGGTATCGAAAGTTCGTGTGAATTTATGTAATTTTAATGTATGAATCTAAAAACTAAACAGTTATGTCCTTAAAGAAACAATTTATTAAAACAAAGCCTGTAGTTAAAGTTACATTTTCTATAGTTGCCAAAGATGCTGATTCGGCAGCGGTTGTTGGTGATTTTAACAACTGGAATATTGAAGAAGGAGCTTTAAGTAAGTTGAAAAACGGAACGTTTAAAGCGACTTACGACCTGGTTAAAGATGCGATTTACGAGTTTAAGTACGTGATTGACGGAAGTTATGTTAATGATCCTGAGGCAGATTCGTACAAGTGGAATGATTTTGCAGGAAGCGAAAACAGTGTTTTGGTAATATGAAAAATGATATAAAAAAATCCGCTTAATCGATTAAGCGGATTTTTTTATATTTTATACAGCAACACTGCCTTTTATACCGGCATGTGGTTCGTAATCTACAAGTGTAAAGTCATTATAATCAAAATCAAAAATATTCTTAATCTCTGGATTCAGGATCATTTTTGGCAATGGCTTTGGTTCACGGGTTAATTGCAGTTCTAATTGTTCAAAATGGTTGTTGTAGATGTGTGCGTCTCCAAAAGTGTGAATAAAGTCGCCAGCTTCCAGATCGCAAACCTGAGCAATCATCATTGTTAACAAAGCATAAGATGCAATATTAAAAGGAACTCCTAAAAAGATATCAGCGCTTCGCTGGTACAACTGGCAGGATAATTTTCCTTTTGTTTCTCCTTTTTCAAGATCAGGACTACTTACATAAAACTGAAAAAAAGCATGACAAGGAGGTAAAGCAGCTTTGTTATTAGCTACGTTTTCTTCAAATGATTTTTTAGTATCGGGCAAAACAGATGGATTCCATGCAGAAACCAGCATTCTTCGGCTATTTGGGTTTGTTTTAAGTTCTGTAATCAATTCAGAGATCTGGTCAATTTCTTCACTATTCCAATTGCGCCATTGATGTCCGTAAACAGGTCCTAAATCACCATTAGAATCTGCCCATGCATCCCAGATTTTCACTCCGTTTTCCTGAAGGTATTTAATATTTGTATCACCTTTTAGAAACCAAAGCAATTCGTAAATAATAGATTTTAAATGTAATTTTTTGGTTGTGACCATTGGGAAACCTTCACTTAAATCAAAACGCATTTGGTAGCCAAAAACACTTTTGGTTCCCGTTCCTGTTCTATCTCCCTTTTGACAACCGTTTTCTAAAACATGTTGTACTAAATCTAAGTATTGCTTCATGGTGCTTTAAGCTTTAGGCTTTAAGCTTTAGGCTTTCTCCTAATGCTTATAAGCTTGATTTTTATGTTGACGCTTAAGCTTACAGCCTAACGCCTATGGCTTATAGCCTTAAATTATCTTTTTGAGATTTCGTCTCTAATCTTAGCTGCTTTTTCATAATCTTCCTGAGAAACAGCCTGATCTAAAAGCTCGTTTAGTTCCTGCAAACTATGTTTAGCATAAAGATCGCCGGATTGATTGCTTTCTTCCTCGCGGCCAAAAGTTTCAGGATTAGAAAGTACATCATCAATTTCCTGAGAACCCTGATCAGTTTCTGCAGTATTCGATTTTAAATATATACCAGCTTTGTCCAAAATGTTTTTATAAGTAAAGATTGGTGCGTTAAAACGTAAAGCCAATGCAATTGCATCAGATGTTCTCGCGTCAATAATTTCTTCGATTTTGTCTCTTTCACAAATTAAACTCGAATAAAAAACACCATCAACTAACTTGTGGATAATTACTTGTTTTACAACAATATCAAACCTTTCTGCAAAGTTTTTGAATAAGTCGTGCGTAAGCGGACGTGGAGGTTTAATTTCTTTCTCTAACGCAATAGCGATTGACTGGGCTTCGAAAGCTCCAATAACTATTGGTAATTTTCTTTCGCCATCAACTTCATTCAAAATTAAGGCATAAGCGCCATTTTGAGTTTGACTGTATGAAATTCCTTTTATGGATAATTTTACTAGACTCATATATGTGGGTAAAAAAGGGCAATTAATGCCTCATTTTAAGACTTTTTTTGATTGAAAAATAAAGGTGCAATTTTAATCAAAAAATATGGAACAAAAAAGCCACCTAAAACAAAGATACGATTATCTTGTTTTTAGGCAGCTATATTTTTATAGAGAATTTTTAAATTAAGAATGTTGAGCTTTAAAAGCTTTCAATTTCTCAATTAATTTTGGTACAATTTCGAATGCATCTCCAACAACTCCATAATCTGCAACTTTAAAGAAAGGAGCTTCAGGATCGTTATTGATAACCAACTTTACTTTTGATGAATTAATACCTGCAATATGCTGGATTGCTCCGGAGATTCCAATAGCGATATACAAGTTTGTCGCAACAGGTTTTCCTGTTTGACCAACGTGTTCACTGTGAGGTCTCCATCCTAAATCAGAAACTGGTTTAGAACATGCAGTTGCAGCGCCTAAAACAGCCGCAAGATCTTCGATTAATCCCCAGTTTTCAGGACCTTTTAATCCACGTCCGCCAGAAACTACGATATCAGCGTCAGCGATAGATACTTTTCCACTTACTTTTTCTACAGATTCTACTTTTACTCCAAAGTCATTGTCGCCAATTGATGGATTAAAATCTTCTTCGGTCGCAGATCCTGCGCTTTCGAAGATTCCGTAAGAGTTTTTAGCTAAGCCAAGAACTTTTACATCTGTATTAATTTCTGTAATGTTGAACGCTTTGTTTGAGAAAGCATTTCTTTTTACCTGAAAAGGAGAAGTGCTTACCGGTAATCCAACAACATTTGATGCAAAACCAGCATTTAAAGCCACAGCAACCAATGATGAAAGATAAATACTATCTGTAGAAGAAGAAAGTAAAACTACTTTTGTTCCTTCTTTTTCAGCAGCTTGTTTGATAACATCGGCGTAAGCCTTAGCAGTAAAACCAGCTAATTTATCGTTAGTTACTTTTAATACTTTGTCAACTCCGTATTTAGCTAATTCGCTAACATCGCTGTTATTTATAGTTAGAGCTGTAACAGTTGTTCCAAGTGATTCTGCTATTTTTTTAGCATAAGAAGCTAATTCAAAAGCAACTTTTTTAAATTTTCCTTCTGCAGATTCTGCATATATTAATATTGACATAATTTTTTGTTTAGAGGTTGTAAGTTTCAGGTTTCAGGTTTGCTTCGCCTGTTCGAGCATAGCTCTCGGGTTAAGTTCATAAACTGAGACTGAAAACCGAGACTGAAAACTGATTACTAGATTACTTTAGCTTCGTTGTGTAATAAATTGATTAACTCATCTAAATTATCAGGAGAAACTAATTTTACTGCTGATTTTGGAGCTGGTTTTTCAAATTTCACTGCTTTTGTATTTACAGGAGCGTCAACTGGCTCAAGAATAGTAAGTGCTTTTGTTCTTGCAGTCATGATTCCTCTCATGTTAGGGATACGAAGATCTTTTTCTTCAACAAGACCTTTTTGACCACCAATGATTAAGGGTAAAGAAGTGCTTACAGTTTCTTTTCCACCATCGATTTCACGAACTGCTTTTACGTTATTCCCGTCAACGGTAATTGCAGTACATGAATTTAAAAAATTAGAACCTAAAATTCCTGCAATCATTCCGGGAACCATTCCGCCATTATAATCCAAAGATTCTTTTCCTGCAATTACAAGATCATAACCACCGTTTTTAATTACTTCAGCTAATTGTTTTGCAACAAAAAAACCATCAGTTGGGTTGGCATTTACGCGAATTGCTTCGTTTGCACCAATTGCTAATGCTTTACGTAAAGTTGGTTCAGTATCCGGTCCTCCAACATTTACTACAGTTACAGTAGCGCCTTGTTGTTCCTGGAACCAAATTGCACGTGTCAAACCAAACTCGTCATTAGGATTAATTACATATTGTACACCATTGGTATCGAATTCTGAGTCACCATTAGAGAAGTTAATTTTGGAAGTAGTATCAGGCACGTGGCTGATGCAAACTAATATTTTCATAAGTATATATTTTATAATTTATAATATGCTTTTACAAATTTAGAATATTATTTGGAATAATTATACTATGCATGCATAATAATTTTAAAAACTATTACGATTTCGCGGATTGTGAAATTTAGAAGCTGTTTCGTTGTAATCGAAAAGAGATTATGTATTCATTTCTGTTGATTCTTAGCAATTTTGCAATTTAGCCAACTTGTGCAACTGTTAAATTTTGTTTGGTTTATACTACTTTTTGAATTGTTGCGTTTTAGAAAAAGAATTTCGTGCACAGTAGAATTAAACAAAAAGAGCTGAATTTGTATGATAAGCGTTTTTATGAACGAAATAATTGCAATTATATCGATTTCGTAAATGTCACAATTTTTTTTAAAAAGTTAAAAGCGCAAGGCTGGAGGAAGATGATGTGATTTTAAATCTAATTTATGCTTTTAAGTTATTTAAAATAATTATTTTTGCTCTTCAGAAAATTCAACATACAATATAAATATGAGAACAATACAATTTAGAGAGGCCATTTGCGAAGCGATGAGCGAAGAAATGCGTCACGATGAATCCATATATTTAATGGGCGAAGAAGTTGCAGAATACAACGGGGCATACAAAGCTTCAAAAGGAATGCTTGCTGAGTTTGGCGAAAAAAGAGTAATTGATACTCCAATTGCTGAGCTTGGTTTTACAGGAATTGCAGTAGGATCAGCTATGAATGGTTGTCGTCCTATTGTCGAGTACATGACTTTCAACTTCTGTTTAGTAGGTATTGATCAAATTATAAATAATGCTGCTAAAATGCGTCAAATGACAGGGGGACAATTTAATGTGCCTATCGTTTTTCGTGGACCAACTGCTTCTGCAGGTCAATTAGGAGCTACACACTCACAAGCTTTAGAAAACTGGTTTGCTAATACTCCGGGTCTTAAAGTAGTTGTGCCATCAACTCCTTATGATGCAAAAGGACTTTTGAAAGCTGCCATTCGTGATAATGATCCTGTAATTTTTATGGAGTCTGAGCAAATGTACGGTGACAAAGGCGAAGTGCCGGACGGAGAATATACAATTCCTCTAGGAGTTGCTGATATCAAACGTGAAGGAACAGATGTTACTATTGTATCTTTTGGTAAAATTATCAAAGAAGCTTTTATTGCTGCTGATGAATTAGCTAAAGAAGGTATTTCTTGTGAAATTATCGATTTAAGAACAGTTCGTCCTATGGATAAAGATGCTATCTTGAAATCTGTTAAAAAAACAAACCGTTTAGTAATTTTAGAAGAAGCATGGCCGTTTGCAAGTATTTCATCTGAAATCACTTATATTGTTCAGGAACAAGCTTTTGATTTTCTTGATGCGCCAATTCAACGTATTACAACAGCAGATACTCCTGCACCTTATTCTCCAGTATTATTAAAAGACTGGTTGCCAAATGCAGGTGATGTAGTAAAAGCAGTTAAAAAAGTGTTATACAAATAATACACATTCAAAATACTCACAAAACTTCATCATTCATAGTTAATTGATGAAGTTTTTTTTTTTGCTCAGACAATGAAAAAAATAATTTTACTCAGCCTGTTTTTTGTATTCGCATTTGCGGCTATTGCTACTGCACAAACGAAAGTGAGTGGAATTGTTTTGGATAAAACGAATCAGCCTGTTCCGTTTGCAAATGTTGTTTTTAAAGGATCAAACACAGGAATCGTTTCAAATGAAGACGGTCGTTTCTATCTTGAATCTCCAGTTACTTACACAGCATTATTAATAAGTTCTGCAGGATTTTCAGACAAGGAAGTTCCTTTGGAGAAAGCTGTGAATTATGATTTCAAAATTATTTTAAGTGAAGCCGAAGCACTTAATGAAGTCGTAATTTATACCGGAAAAACTTCTAAAAAGAATAATCCGGCATTAGATATATTGAGAAAAATATGGGAACGAAAGCGTAAAAACGGTTTGTACCAGTTCAATCAGTATCAAATGCAAAAGTACGAGAAAGTAGAGTTCGATATGAACACAATCGACAGTGCTTTTATGAAAAATAAACTCTTTAAAGGAATGGAGTTTGTGTTTAAGCATGTTGACACGTCTGATGTTACAGGTAAAACTTATCTGCCAATTTTCATCAACGAATCAGTTTATGATGTTTATGGAGATAATAAATTAAAGAAAGTAAAAGAAAACATTACAGGGAATAAAATGTCTGGTTTCAACGGAAATCAACAGATTTTATCCTTCGTAAAAGATCTTTATTCAGATTATAATATTTACGATAATCACCTTAAGTTTTTCGATAAAAGTTTTACAAGTCCGCTTTCGAGAACCGGAATAGACGTGTATAATTATGTACTAAAAGACAGCGCTTATATTGACAAAAAATGGTGTTACAATATTGTTTTTTATCCAAGGCGTAAAAATGAATTAACCTTTAAAGGAGATTTTTGGGTAAATGATACCACTTTTGCAATCAAAAAAATTAATATGGGCGTTACTAAAAGTGCCAATATTAACTGGGTAAAAGATATTTATATCGAACAGGAATTTGAAGTAGAGAATGATTCGACTTTTTTGCTGACCAGGGATTATATGATGTCTGATTTTGCGTTGAATAAAAAAGAAAAATCAAAAGGAGTTTACGGAAAAAGAACCACTTTATATCGAAATCATAAATTTAATATTCCAAAGCCGGAGAAATTTTATAAAGAAGAAGTCAATTATATAGACAACGCTGTTTATGACCGACCGCCTGAGTTTTGGGAAGAAAATCGTTTTGAAAAATTAAATAAAGACGAAGCGGGTATTTATAAAATGCTCGATACATTACAGACTGTCAAAAGATTCAAACAGCTTTATAGCCTGGTTTCTATATTAGGAAGTGGTTATGTAGAATTTAAGAATTTTGATTTCGGGCCTATATTTTCGACATTTGGTTATAACGAAGTCGAAGGTGTAAGAATCCGTGCAGGAGGAAGAACCTATTTTGGACCAAATGATCCCTGGCGTATTCAAGCGTATACAGCTTACGGTTTTAATGATAATAAGTTTAAATACGGTGTTTCCGGAAAATGGATGCTCGATAAAAAAAATCGGGTTATTATCTCTGGAGGAAACAGGAGAGACATTGAACAAATTGGTGCCAGTTTAACCACAACAAATGATATTTTAGGGCGAAGTTTTGCATCTTCGGCATTGTTTACAACGAGCAGCAACGGAAAATTAACCAACATTAATCTGAGTAACGTTTCTGTTGAAATAGAACCTATAAAGAACTTTGTTGTTCAGGCAGGGGTTTCGTATCGAACATTAGAATCAGCTTCACCAACATTTAGTTTAGATTATTATACCACTATGCCAACTGCAGCAAATCCTGCAGGTGTTATTGCAAGTGCTGTAAAACAATCAGAAGCCAATATTCAGTTCGAATATATGCCAAATCGAAAAACAATTGGTTTTGGAGTAGAAAGAGATCTTGTTGACAGTCCGTTCAGTCATTTCTTTGTGAATTTTAGTTATGGATTGAAAGGAGTATTAGATAGTGATTTTGCTTATGAAAAAGTGCAATTATTCTACAAACAGCCTATTATAATAGGGCCATTAGGAAGATCGAATATTATACTTGAAACCGGAAAAACTTTTGGTACAATTCCGTTAGGGTTAATGAGCGTAATTCCTGGTAACCAGACTTATTTTACAATCGAAAATACGTTTAGTAATTTGAATTTCTATGAATTCGTAACCGATCAGTATACAACTCTACAATGGAATCATGATTTTGGCGGAAGGTTATTTGCCAGAATTCCGTTTATGAGAAAACTGAACTGGAGAGAATTTGTTGGTGTAAAAGGTGTTTACGGAACTATCTCAAATGCAAACAGAGCGATCAATGCATCTGGACAACCTTATAATGCGCCTGAAAACGTATATTGGGAATACAACGCCGGAATAGGAAACATTTTTAAAGTATTCCGTATCGATTTCTCCTGGAGAGGAAGTTATTTAGATGATCCGGGCGCCAATAAATTTGCAGTAAAAGGATCTTTCGGATTCTATTTCTAAGTTTTTTGTCCGGTTGAGCGAAGTCGAAACTTATTTGATAATCTCCCAAAAACGCCAAGTTGCTAAGTTTTATTTCTTGCAGCTTGGCGTTTTTGCTTGAGATAAATACATAATATTGTCATTGCCTGTTCGCAAAACCCGACAGGTTTTTAAAACCTGTCGGGTTTACTATGCGTTAAGGTTGGGATATGATTTTTCTTTTGTAATTACAAATTGAAGCGTTTCTGTTTTTTTATCATAAGAAAGATCAAAAAAAATCTGCTTAATCTGCAAAATCTGCGTGAGAAAAAAACTTTGCGTTTACGAGTCATTGCGAGATTTTTAATTAATTTTAGGAGCTAATCCCGCTATTCGTTCCAATCTTTTGTGTCTCCCGAAGCCTCGGGTCGACACAAAAGGATTTCCACTGCTATCGGGGCTAAAAAAACATATTATGCAAGAAGCCATTGATTTTCTATCAGCTAAAAATCTAATTTTTCTGGAAATCATCGAGAAATATGGATTACCACCAATCCCGAAACGTCCGCAAGGTTTCGAAACTTTAGTTTTATTGATTCTCGAGCAACAAGTTTCTATAGACTCAGCAAAAGCCACATTCTTAAAAATAAAGGCTTATGCCACTTGTAATCCGGAAACGATGTCTGTCTTGCCAGACGAAGAATTTCGTGCTCTTGGAGTAAGCAGGCAGAAAACAAAATATATTAAAATCCTTGCTGATGCTGTTTTAAATAAAGAATTAGATATCGAAAGTTTAGCCAGTAAATCAGCAAAAGAGGTTAGGGAAGAGCTCATCAAATTGAAAGGAATTGGAAACTGGACAATTGATATTTACTTAATGTTTTGTCTTGAGGAACCGGATTTGATTCCGTTAGGAGATATTGCAGTTGTAAATACGATCAAGGAATTACTCAATATTCACGACAAACAAGAAATGGAAATCCATGCCCAACAATGGAGTCCGTACCGATCTTATGCAACATATTTGCTGTGGCATTATTACTTAAACAAGCGAAACAGGAAAATTACCTATTAACTGTCTGTTATTTAAAAGAAATGTAAGTAGATTAATGCCGTTTTGTATTGTAAAAAAGGATTCTTTAGTTACTTTTGCAATCGAAATTATAGAAATAATAAAAAACGAAAATGACCGCAGACAAACTAACAACTTTCGATGTATTAATCGAAATACCAAGAGGAAGCAGAAATAAATACGAGTACGATTTTGAAATCAAAAGAATGCGTTTCGACAGAATGTTATTCTCTTCAATGATGTATCCGGCTGATTACGGATTTATTCCGGAAACTTTAGCACTTGACGGAGATCCTCTTGATGTATTGGTTTTGGTAAACGAGCCAACTTTTCCAGGATGTGTTATGGAAGTAAAACCAATTGGTGTTTTCCATATGGCAGATGATAAAGGACCGGACGAAAAAATTATTTGTGTACCTGTTTCTGATCCAATCTGGAATTCTTTGACTGATCTTTCAGATATGAATCCACACTTAGTAAAAGAGATCGAACATTTCTTTCAGGTTTATAAAGATCTTGAAAATAAAAAAGTAGATGTTGGAGGTTGGGGAGACGTAAAAGAAGCATTTGCAATTATTGCTGAGTGCACGAAGCGTTTTGATGATATCGAAAACAAACCGGAAGGATTATTTAGTATTAAATAATTTTAACCCTATTCTATTATAAAAAAAGCAATATTACGGTCAGTAGTATTGCTTTTTTGTTTAAATTCGTTTTAGTTAGTTTATTGAATATTAACCAATAACCATTAAAATATTATGAACGAATTTATGATTTACTTGCCAATTGTTATGGCAATTATAGGTTTACTTTTCATGGCAATAAAAAGAACTTGGGTTTTAAAGCAAGATGCCGGGGATGGTAAGATGAAAGAGATTTCAGATTACATTTATGAAGGCGCATTAGCATTTTTAAAGGCCGAATATCGATTGCTGACCTTTTTTGTAATTGGTGCAAGTTTAGTTTTAGCCGGAATATCTTTTATTGTTCCTACTACACATATATTAATAGTGGTGGCGTTTATTTTTGGAGCATTTTTCTCGGCTTTGGCCGGAAATATGGGAATGAAAATAGCGACTAAAACAAATGTCAGAACAACTCAGGCTGCTCGTACGAGTTTGCCACAAGCCCTGAAGGTTTCTTTTGGCGGTGGAACTGTAATGGGATTAGGAGTTGCTGGTTTGGCTGTTTTAGGATTGACAGGATTCTTTATTATTTTCTTTCAAATATTCATGCATGGGGTTTGGACTTCATCCGAAGATATGACTAAGGTTTTAGAAACTTTAGCAGGATTTTCATTGGGTGCAGAGTCAATTGCTTTGTTTGCCAGAGTTGGTGGCGGAATCTACACAAAAGCTGCCGATGTTGGAGCCGATTTAGTGGGGAAAGTTGAAGCCGGAATTCCGGAAGATGACCCTCGTAATCCGGCAACAATTGCAGATAACGTTGGAGACAATGTTGGAGATGTTGCAGGAATGGGAGCTGATTTATTTGGTTCTTATGTGGCAACAGTTTTGGCAGCGATGGTTTTAGGAAACTACGTAATCAAAGATATGGGTGGAAATATTCAGGATATTTTTGGCGGAATTGGTCCAATTTTATTGCCAATGGCGATTGCCGGTTTCGGAATCTTATTTTCGATTATTGGAACTACTCTGGTAAAAATTACCGATGATAACGCCAAAGAAGCACAAGTACAAAAAGCATTAAATATAGGAAACTGGGTTTCGATTGTCTTAACTGCAATTGCGTGTTTCTTTTTAGTAAGATATATGTTGCCGGAAACTATGCAGATGAGCTTTTTTGGAGAAGGTTTTAAGGATATCTCATCAATGCGTGTTTTCTATGCGACTTTAGTTGGTTTAGTAGTTGGTGGAGCTATCTCATCAGTAACAGAATATTATACAGGATTAGGTACAAAACCCGTTATGGCAATTGTGCAAAAATCATCTACAGGAGCAGGGACAAACGTTATTGCAGGATTGGCAACCGGAATGATTTCTACTTTTCCAACCGTATTATTGTTTGCAGCTGCAATCTGGATTTCATATGCATTAGCAGGATTTTACGGAGTGGCGCTGGCAGCTTCAGCAATGATGGCAACTACAGCGATGCAATTGGCAATTGATGCTTTTGGACCAATATCTGACAACGCAGGTGGAATTGCAGAAATGAGCGAATTACCAAAAGAAGTTCGTACCAGAACAGATATTTTAGATTCAGTAGGAAATACAACTGCAGCAACCGGAAAAGGTTTTGCAATTGCTTCAGCAGCATTAACATCATTGGCTTTATTTGCTGCTTATGTAACGTTTACAGGAATTGATGGAATTAATATTTTTAAAGCACCTGTTTTAGCGATGTTATTTGTGGGCGGAATGATTCCGGTAGTTTTCTCGGCTTTGGCTATGAATTCAGTAGGGAAAGCAGCTATGGATATGGTTTACGAAGTTCGTCGCCAGTTTAGAGAGATTCCGGGAATTATGGAAGGAACAGGGAAACCTGAATACGCAAAATGTGTAGATATTTCGACCAAAGCAGCTTTACGCGAAATGATGTTGCCGGGAATTTTAACGATTGGTTTCCCAATTGCAATTGTGCTTTTAGGTAAATTAGTTTACGCAGATAACAATCAGTTAATTGCCGAAATGCTAGGCGGATATATGGCCGGAGTAACTGTTTCAGGAGTACTTTGGGCAGTTTTTCAAAACAATGCCGGAGGTGCCTGGGATAATGCTAAAAAATCTTTTGAAGCAGGAGTTCTTATCAACGGAGAAATGACGTACAAAGGTTCTGATGCACATAAAGCGGCCGTAACTGGAGATACAGTAGGAGATCCGTTTAAAGATACTTCTGGGCCATCAATGAATATTTTAATCAAATTAACTTGTTTGATTGGTTTGGTAATTGCACCTATTTTAGGCGAAGGACATTCAGCTCCAGGTTTGACAGAAAAAGGTTCATGTTGTACCAAAACAGAAATGCATGCAGCTGGTGTTTCTAAATGCGGAGACATGGCAGGTATGACCAAAGAAGAGTGCATTAAAATGTGCAAAGACAAAGGTTGTACACCAGAAGAAACAGCAAAATGTTTAGCGCATTATGATGCAAAGGGAAAATATCTGTACCAAAAAACAGATTGTTTTGATACAACTAAATACAGTAAAAACAGGCTTGAGGTTAACCTAGCAACTGTAAACGGTATTACAGTAGGAACGGTAACCAAAACTGTAAACGGTACAACAACAATCGAAGTTTATGAAGGTACAGAAGCTGAAGTAAAAGCGAAAATCGAAGCAGCGAAATAAAAAATATCCTATCCTGACAGGTTTTAAAAACCTGTTAGGTTTAGTTAAGTTAATTCAAATAAACAGAATAAAAAATGCCTCTAATTTTAGAGGCATTTTTGTTATTACAATTTTTTAATTCTAAGTATATCTGTTTTATTATTCTCCAGGCAATGAATTTCGATAGGCATCCCGACATAAACTTCTGAAAAGATAAAAATAGGGTTATTGACCAAGGATCAATCCTTCTATATTCGGTTTGTATTACATATTGGCGTGATCCATTGTAAATCCATCCTGATTCTATATTGGTAACAAATGTAGATATGATCAATTTATTTACCTCTTTAAGATTTTTGTATGATCTTCTGTAAAATGGTATTACATATTTAAATACTAAAAAACAGATTAGGCTAATTAACGCGATAGGAAAAAATGATAGCTCAAAATCATAATATGGAGAAGTAACATAATCAATAATAAAGAACAATACTGGGGAAACGAGTAAAATCGAAAAAATCAAACGAATTTTAAATGCTCTTCGGAGTAGTTTTTTTTCATTATCTGATAAAGGCTGAGTTGTAATCGTCATCTGACTTCAAAATTAAATTCAGATCAAAGGTAATCTTTTTCTTTAAAACGATGTGTTTGATCAAAGTATTAGACAAACTGTAAAGTTATGTAACTAAAAATGCCTCTAAATTTAGAGGCATTTTTTATTCTATAAGTCTGTAAAATTTTTGTTTTCTAAAACAATCCGTTCAATTCAGCATCGATTCTATTAATGATATTTCCTAAATCTTCAGGATTATCCACAAAATTGATATTGTCAACATCGATAATTAATAATTTTCCTTTCGTATAAGTTTGTACCCAGGCTTCATATCTTTCGTTCAGACGACTTAAATAATCGATAGAAATGGAGTTTTCGTAATCACGTCCGCGTTTGTGAATTTGTCCGACAAGATTAGGAATCGAGCTTCTTAAATAAATCAATAAATCAGGAGCTTTTACCAATGATTCCATTAATTCAAAAAGAGAAGTATAATTTTCGAAATCGCGGCTGGTCATTAATCCCATCGAATATAAGTTGGGAGCAAAAATATACGCATCTTCATAAATCGTTCTGTCCTGAATGATTTTCTTACCGCTTTCGCGAATTTGTAATACCTGACGGAAACGACTGTTCAAGAAATAAATTTGCAAATTAAACGACCAACGTTCCATTTGGTGGTAAAAATCATCCAAATACGGATTATCAACTACATCTTCATAATGAGGTTCCCATTTGAAATGTTTGGCTAATAATTTAGTTAAAGTTGTTTTGCCTGCTCCTATATTTCCTGCTATTGCTATGTGCATTACCGTGTTACGATTTTATAATTTGTTATTTCTTAATCTGTAAAAATAGATAAAATTTGGTGTTTGCAGCAGAATTTGTTAAACGATTTTTTTAAAATTTCAATTTCAGAAAATCTGCTTCAATTTCTAGCCGTAATGTCTTTAAAATACAACAAATTAGCTTTGCTGAAAAAATGTGGATTGATTGGTAGTTATTTCAATTGAATTAAAATCAGACACCTTCCGTAAAGTAATTGCTTTTCTAAAAAAAATACACAATAATATAGAAGAACAAGCAAAGTTTGTTTATGAGATCCAGATCATTTTAGAGCCAAAATAGAAAAAACTGCAATAAGCATTACTTCAATAATCGAGATGTAATCTATAAACCTTATTTTGATGTAATGGTCTAATTAATAGCCTATTTTGTCTATGTCTTAGAGGTGTTGATATATTTAATTTTTTGTATTTTAAAATAAACAATACATTTGAGTGTAGGTATTATGGGATTTATCCAAATTTAAAAAAAATGTAATGAAAAAAACAATCTATTATATGTTCATGATGCTTGTATTTACTCAAATGCAGGCTCAGAAAGATTTTCAGGGAATGGCAGTTTACGAATCCAAAACACAACCGCCAAAGTTGGATGGTATGCGTGGTCCTCGTGATATCACACCAGAAATGCAAAAGAGTATGGAAGAGCGAATGAAAAAAATGCTGGAAAAAACATTTATCCTGAATTTTGACAAATCGGCTTCGATTTATAAAGAAGAAGAAAGATTAGAAAATCCGGGACAACAAGGAGGTGGAATGCGTGTGATGATGAACTCATTTATGGGCGGTGGAGGAACTTTTTATAAAGATGTAAAAAACAAATCCTATACTGTTGATAAAGAATTTATGGGGAAAGAATTTCTGGTAGTAGATTCTTTGCCGAAGTTGAATTGGAAAATGGAATCTGAAACCAAACAAATTGGTGGTTATACCTGTTATAAAGCAACGGCCGTTAAAGAAGCCAGCAAAACTGATTTTAGAAACTTCAGACCTAAAAACAACGATGATAAAAAACCGGAAGAGAAAAAAGAGGATGTAAAGAAAACTTCGGGAGTAACGAAAACCAACTTTGAGGATAATTTCGAAATGCCAAAAGAAGTAACTATTACTGCTTGGTATACACCAGAAATTCCCGTAAATCAGGGACCTGAGAATTATTGGGGATTGCCGGGTTTAATTCTCGAAGTAAATGATGGGAGAACTACTATTTTGTGTTCAAAGATAGTCTTGAATGCTAAAGAAAAAGTAGAAATAAAACCATCTAAAAGAGGAAAAGTAATTTCTCAGAAAGATTATGACGAAACAGTGATCAAAAAGATGGAAGAATTTAGAGAAACGAATCGTGGTCGTACACTAAGTGCCCCTCCAATGATGGGAAGATAAAACGTCAGTCTAAAATTATTTTATCCTAAATCATTTTTTTTAATGAACAAGTCTCTTTTTATACTCGCCTTTTTGTTTACTTCTATATGTTTTTCTCAAAGTGTCCGTTTTGATGGTTTTATTCAGGATGAGCAAAAAAATCCCTTAGAAATGGCCAACATTATGGCTGTAAACATTACTACAAAAGCAATGGATTCTTACGGGATTACCAATGACAAAGGAAAATTTCAACTTACATTAAAGCCTAATACGTCTTATTCAATAAAAGTCAGTTATCTGGGAATGAAATCGAAAGAGATTTCAGTTGTGACTCAAAGTGCAAATATTGTTCAGAACATTGTTATGGATGATGCCGGAATTGAACTTCAAGGCGTTGAGATTGTGCGTGAAATGCCTGTTTCTATAAAAGGGGATACCATTGTATATAATGCTGATTCGTTTAAATCAGGAACAGAAAAAAAGCTCGAAGATGTATTGAAAAAACTGCCGGGAGTTGAGGTAAATGCTGACGGAGAAATTGAAGTTGAAGGTAAAAAAGTTACCAAATTAATGGTTGAAGGCAAAGATTTTTTTGACGGAGATACAAAACTTGGTGTTAAAAATATTCCTGCAGATGCCATTGATAAAATTCAGGTTTTAAGAAATTATAACGAAGTTAAGGCTCTAAAAGGATTGGAAAATGATCAGGATAATGTGGCGATGAATATTAAACTGAAAGAAGGTAAAAAGAATTTTTGGTTTGGTGATGTGACCGCCGGAACTGGAGTTGGAGAACTTGACAGCAGGTATATTATTAATCCAAAACTGTTCTATTACAGTCCAAAATATAGCATTAATCTAATCACTAATTTTAATAATATTGGTGAATTACCTTTAACAGCGCAGGATTATTTTAAGTTTACAGGAGGGTTTAAAAACCTGATGAAAAAAGGCGGAAGTAATTTTAATGTTTCCTCAAATGATTTAGGAATTTCGATATTGAGAAACAATCGCGCAAAAGAAATTGAAACAAAATTTGGAGCAACAAATTTTGCTTATTCCGTTACTAAAAAATGGAATATTAGCGGTTTCGGAATATTGTCGACTTCAAAAACAGACTTGGAAACAAAATCTCAAACTACCATTTTAGACTCTGGAGATGAGCAAAAAAGGGAGGAAGAAACACATCAAAAAAATAATCTGGGACTTTTTAAATTAAGTTCGACTTATAAGCCAAATGACAAATTTCAGTTTGATTATGATATTTTGACGAAGATATCCAGACAAAATGAAAATACTGATCTGTTGCGTGAATCTGTTGTGAATAATGTATCTGCTTTAGAAACAATTTTAACCAATAAAAAGCAAGATCCTACATCTATCAATCAAAATTTGAGTTTGTATTATACACAAAGTGACAAGAATATTTTTGCTTTTGAAATGCAACATTTGTATCAGGAAGAAAATCCATTTTACAATGCCAATCTAAAAACACAACCTTTTGATCTTTCAGGTTATACTTCAGGGCAAAACAGGAACGATCTTAATCAGGATAGATTTGTAAAAACCAATAAAGTAGATGCCAAGCTAGATTATTACTACATGGTAACGCCAAAAAGCAATATCAATATTACGTTAGGAAACACATATTCGTATCAGGATTTTAACTCTCATATTTTTCAGATGCTGGATAATGGAGATAAAAATGATTTGAATGATCCTGAAAATAATAATAAAGTCAACTACGATTTTAATGATGTTTTTATGGGTTTTCATTACAAGATTTTATCCGGAAAATTTACCTTAACTCCCGGAGTCAGCGTGCATTCATATACAATGAAAAACACACAATTAGGAACTGATTATTCGCAGAATTTCATGAAGGTATTACCTGATTTTTTTGCTTTGTATCAAATTAAAAAATCAGAAACACTAACGTATAATTTCTCATTGTCAAATGATTTTACAGATATCAATCAATTGGCTTCGGGTTATGTTTTGTCAGATTACAGTAGTTTGTTCCGCGGAAATCGTTTCTTGGAAAACGCTACGTCGCAAGTACATTCGTTACGTTATTTTAAATATAATATGTTCAATTTTGAGAACATTTTTGCCAATGCAACGTATACCAAAAAAGTAGACGCCATTAAAACCAAAGCTGATTTCGAAGGAATTAATCAATCATCATCACCTTATAATTCTAATTTAGCCGATGAAACTTTTTCAGGAATGGGAAATTACGGACGTTCTTTTTTAAAGAATTACAAAGCTTCCGTAAATGCAACTTTCAATTGGTCAAAATTCAATAATATCCAAAATGATGTATTGGCAACAACAGAAAGTTTTAGTCAAAGTTATACCGTAAAAGCTTCAACAAACTATAAAAACTTTCCCAATATCGAGTTTGGTTATAATGCGCTTATTAATAAATATAGCGGCTCTACTTATTACACAGATAAGCCCTTTGCGAGATTGGATTATTATTTTCTGGAAAGCTTTTCGTTTGTTTCAGAGTATGAATTCTATCATTATTACAATGGCAATAAAACAGTCGATAACGAATATGATTTTTTAAGTGCCAGTTTAATCTATCAGAAAAAGAACAGCAAATGGGAGTATAAAATAGCGGCAACTAACTTACTCAATACAAAATATCTCAATGATGACAGCTTCTCTCAGTTTTCTACAAGGGTTTCACAATATACTGTGCAGCCTCGCTACATCATGTTTTCGATGAAATATAATTTATAGTATTTTGGTTACAAATTTTTGTATCTTTTGGTGCTTTTTTAAATAAGAAAGAAATACCTTTGCGCTAATTAGTAACAACTAAAATAATAGTTATGCGTAATTTTATATGGAGTTTCTTAGCGTTCTTTTGTTTAATATCCAGCGCTTTTTGTCAAACAACAAATATTGAAAAAGGATCTTATTTGTCTACAGGCCAAAGTCAAAAAATCAAATTGAATTTATTAGATAATAATAAATACGAATTGGTTTTTTACTCCGGCGATTATGAGATAAAAGGAGATTCATTATTATTTACTCCAAGCGTAAAAGCAGAGAATATGTTTGATCTTACCTTTAAAAATGATAAAAAGGCAAAGAAAATTAAGGTAAAATTCGTAAATCCTAACTACAATTCTTTTTATATAGGGACACAAAAAAAATCAGATCCAATTCAGTATGAAAGATTAGCTGACATAGGAGCCAGAGTTAATCCTAATTATGACAAAATAGATGTAGATTTTGAAATTGATCGTGCTGATTACTTGTATTTAATTTATGAACTATATGGAGGAGACAGCAAAGTTTCGAAATTTGCTTTACCAAAAGATGTTTCAGAAGTTACAATCCAATATAATTTAGATGCTACAGCTGATTTGAATATTACCGGTTTTTATGATCAAAAAACAAAGGATTTAATGATCTTAGAACAATCAGTACCAACCCCATTGATTTTTCGTAATGCAAAGGATGTTCAGCCTGAAAAAGTTTCAAAAGTAATTGCTTTAGAAAATAAAACAATTACCAATTGGACTTATCCTGGAAAAGAACCTTTGGTTAGTGACGATTTTGGGACAGCAGTTGATTCTACCGTCGTCGTAGCTGATACTACTTCTGTAGCAACATATGATTTTAAATTAAAAATCGAAAACAATTTAAAAAGTGCTATTTCATTTAATAAAACTGCTAAAACTAAATTTTTGGTAGTGGAACTTGATAGTAAAAATGCTTCGGCAAAAACTGACTTCGATGCTTTTATTAAAGATCAGGAAACGCAGATTGGTTATGCCATGAGTGATTCATACAAAGCTGAATATGACTTATATAATTTTTATTTGGCTACAGCCGATGATGCAAAATGGTTAAAAGCAAATAAAATTACACATATACCAAGTTTAGCAATTTTGAACGCAGATGGAAATATTATAGCAACTGTAAAGTCTAATTTAGACGATAAAAAATATGAGTTAAATTATTACGATCCCTTTTACAAAAAATTACAAAGTGTAAGTGGATTATATGATTTTGATAGAACAATAAAAGATAAGAAAGCAAAAGATACAGATTTAGTTCTTGCTTTTAATAAAGTAGCTCTTCTTGAAATACCATACGATTATTATGCGGATACTGGTGAAACACCTGTTGAAACCCCTATGGATTTTAAGTATGTAAGTACGGTTTTAGATAAAAAAGAAGTTGCTCAAATCTGGAAGAAACTAATAGAAGCACATCAAAAAGATGCTAAACCAAATATGTATTTGGTAGAAACTATTGTAAAAGAAATTAAAAATCAGGGATTCTCGAAACAGTTTATTAAAGATGATAAAGTTTTAAACGATACTGATTATCTGGCGATAGATTATTTGATCAGGCATTATGATGCTATTGATGCTCAACGTTTAGAATTTAATAGTAAAGAAGGTGAAACACATTCAATAGAAAGCCTGAATACTGAAATTGCGGCAGCATTACAGCAAAATAAAGATGTTGAACAAAATGACATTTCAGGAAGCAAAAATAAAAATCAAAACAAAACAATTTCAATTTATAAAAAATTAATTGCCCTCGGGAAAGGAAACTTTGACTGTTACCAGAATTACTTTATCTATCTCGCAGAATTGGAAGATAAAGATGGATCTAACACCACCTACTTAAAAGAATTCAGTACTTATTTTGATAGTTACTTAACAACAGATAGAGTAAATCCTATTGTACGATTAGATGAATTGTTTACTTTGTTAGATGAGAATTCAGGTTACTCTAGTTGGAATTACTTCAAAGAATATCATTCTAATTTGGCCAATTCCGCCGCATGGACCGTAGTTTCAAAACCCGGAAATACCGCTTTTATAAAATCAGCAATTATCTGGTCTGAATATAGTCTGGTAGTAACGAAAAATAATCCTTATTACTTAGATACTCTGGCTCAGTTGTATTATAAAGATGGGCAAAAACAAAAAGCAATCGAAACACAAACTCTCGCGGTTAAGTATTTAACTGATTATGTAGAAGAAGAAACAGCAACAGAAATAAAAGAGACGTTAAGCAAAATGCAAAACGGAACGTATTAAAATGAGAAAGCCTTTGAAGTAGTTCAAAGGCTTTCTTTTTAGTTCTTAATTTTTACCAGAAGCTTTATATTGTAACTGTTTAATACTTTTTTATTGTTTTTAATTTTGCCATTGGCATTCAGATAAGTGATCAAAATTTTATACTTAGGGGTTTCTAGTTCCTGAGTTATTTTTTTATTTAGATTGTTGTTTTGATCAAAATCAGAATTTTTATTCACAAAATTACTAATTTCCAGCGGAATACTATCTTGATTAATCTGTAGCTTGATACCGTAATCTTCAACGGTCGCTTTAATCGAATAGCTCTTATTTTCAATCTTTACACAATCTTTGCATTCAAAATTTTTATCATAAAAAGACAGCGTAAATGCCATATCATATCCGTGAATGTTTTCTATAGTGTTTTGGTCATTTTCATAATAATAGTAGTAAAATTCGTTTTTGTATTTTTCTGGTCTATCATAGGATGTTTTGTAATTATAACCCAAAGCTTCCATTATTTTATAATCACTGGGAGACTTGTCTTTTTTAATCAGCGCTTCTAACTTGGTTTTCGCATAAGGAACCATAATTTCTACACCATAATTATTTTGGAGAAAAGAAACAATACTGCTTAAATCCTGTTCTTGTTCGAAAGTTAGTTTTTTGTGATTTGAATTTTGCACATAAGCTTCAAATCGGGATAACTGGCTGTGTTTTGAGATAGAGTTCGCACTTTGCGGGCCAGCAATCGAAAACAATCCGGCCAGACACATACTTATTGGAATAAACTTAATTTTAGGATTCTTTTGAATTAAAAAATATCCCACAACAATAGAAAGCCATATCGATAACAAGAGAACATAATAACGTTCATGGGTAAATCCGTAAAGATTGATTCGGTATAAAATTGCCCAAAAAAGTAATCCAAGTAGTGGAATCAATAGAAAGTAAAACCAACGATTGAAGGTTCGCATCCAAAGATTACTGGTTTCAGTCGCAATAGGATGAACCAATAAAAAGGAAAGAATCCCAAAAATTGCAAACACCAAAACAAGATACGAAACCCAGCCAACAGGCAAGGAAAGCGTAACAAGAATTTTAGCTTCATAACAGATTAAAATCACGAGATAAAGGCTTATCAAAGGCAACAAAACATATTGAGTAAAGTTTTTAAGCCCTTTTGGGTAATTCAAAACCAACGGAACCTCGTTATTATTGGTTTCCGGAACTCCGCTTAAAAAGAAAATGGTATTAAAAATGCCGACAATGACAAAAAAGATGTGAAAGTAAATATGATCATAGAATTCAACCTTAAACAGCTTATCAACGGCTAATATAGCCAATGCCAAACCCGAATAAAGTACAATGCTGTACAATGCTGCCGTTAAAATTCGAAGAAAAAGCTGTTTATTGAACTCCCAGAATTCATCCTGATTATATTTCCTTGGTAAGAAACCCGCAAATGAAACCAACAAATGCAGAGCAATATTAAGTACTAAAAATTGTTGTATTTCAATTTCTGTAATGTATTTATGAAAATTAAAAATAAAAAGAACGATAAAACCGCCAAGAACTAAACTCGTTATGAAACGTAAAAGAATGCCCTTTTTTGAAGCTAAGAAAAATAAACTGACAGAAAGAAATAAAACCAAACATAAAGAACAGCTCATTATTGCTTTTTGATAAAGCTCTCTATTAGGATCATTATATTCTTTCTCGTTAAGAATTATTGCCAGAATAGTACCCAAAATCACAGTTATAGTTTCTAACGGAAATCTAAGAACTGTTTTTAGTGTTGCACTTAGAACATTTTGTAACGAAGGAAGTCTGCCCATTTTTTATCAGTTATTTTGTATAAAGTAAACTAAATTGCAAGGGATAACCAAATAAAATAATGATACAAAAAAAAGGAGACCATCATTTTGTCAAATTTACATTTCAGTACTATTTCAAATGTAAACAGGCTTTTTTTCTCTATAAATTACTAAGTTTGGGTTATTAAATTAAAACGTATGAAAAATAAAATGATTCTCGTTTTGATTGCCTGTGGAGGAGTAGTTTTTTCGCAAGCAATTAAAAAACCGCTAGTTTCAGCAATTACAGATAAAGACCTGAGAACGGATATGTATCAAATGGCCGGTGATCATTTTAATGGTCGTGAGGCAGGAACTTTAGATGAATTAAAGGTCTCGATGTGGCTGGCAAATAAAGCAAAAGAAGCAGGAATGGCTCCAGCGGGTGATGATGGAACTTATTTTCAGTTTTTTGATTTGTACAGGCATCAGGTAACTCCAAATACAAAATTCAAAATTGGGCAAAAAGAATATAAACTGTGGAAAGATGTTCTGGTAGCAGAAACGACAAACATAAAAGTTGATGCGCCATTAGTATATCTAGGAGCAGCAACAAAAGAAGAAATCGAAAAAGCAGATATCAAAGGAAAAGCAGTAGTCATATTAGCTTCTAAAGAAGGAATTGCAGATGATATTTCGCTTTTTGACAGACGTTATCCGGGTCTTGTACGAAATAAATATTATGATCTTGTAGTCAAAAAAGGCGCTGCAGCAATGATTATGGTAGCAGACCAATTAGGAGAGGAAAGCTGGTCTCAGGTTGAACCACAAATGACAAGAGGTATTTACGGAATCGAAGGTGTTCGCGATAAAATTGGCGCTACAATGCCGGTTTTTTGGCTACACAACGATCAATTAGCATATCTTAAAACTACGAAAGATCTTTTATCAACAGAGGTAATTTCTGAAACCTATAAATATCCTTCAGTAAATGTTGTAGGTAAGATAGATGGAACTGATGCTAAATTAAAAAACGAATATGTTCTTTTTAGCGGACATCAGGATCATGATGGTGTGAGACAAAAATACGGGCAGGATTCTATTTATAACGGAGCCGATGATAATGCAAGTACTTGTGTCGCAATGTTAGCCATTGCAAGAGCTTACAAGAAACAACCCGGGAAAAGATCTGCCTTATTCGTATTTCATGGTTCAGAGGAGCGCGGATTGTTAGGATCAAGATGGTATGCGTCGCACCCTACAGTTCCGGAAAAGGATATTATTGCGGTACTAAACGGTGATATGATTGGTAGAAATAATGTAAATCAGGCTGCTTTATTGGGTTCCAGTTCACCTCATGAAAACTCTTCAGATTTAGTGGCTATTGCCAAAAGAGCAAATGATGAAGGCCCTAAATTCGATTTAGATAAACTTTGGGACAGACCAGAGCATCCGGAATATTTTTATTTCCGTTCAGATCACTTGCCATATGCAAAAAGAGGAATTCCAGCTGTTTTTTATACCAGTGTTTTACACAGTCAATACCATACGCCAATGGATGAATCTGAAAATATTGATTTCGTAAAATTGCATAAAATGACTGAATGGATCTACCGTACAGGCTGGATTTTATCTAACGAGGCCAATCGTCCTAAAACATTACCAAATGTACAATTAGAGCGATAAAGGATTTACAGATTATATTATATTTGGATTGAAATTTAGACGCGGATGAAACGGATTCGCTACCGCGAAAACGCAGATAAAAACAGATTTTTTTCTTTATTTATTTTCTACTTTAAGCAGGATATAAATAAAATCCGTTTTTATCCGCGTCTTTACGAAGTAAATCCGTTTCATCCGTGTTCAAATAAACACATAGAATATTGCAAAATCTACTAAATAAGAGAGGCTGTCCAAATAAATAGACAGCCTCTCTTTGTATGTAAATGTTTTCAGATTGAATTACAATCCAAATTCAGCTTTTACTTTGTCTACGAAATCAAGTTTTTCCCAGGTAAATAACTCAACAGTAACAGTTTTTACATTTCCTCCCGGAGCAGAAAAAGTTTTAGTTACCACTTCCGGCGTACGTCCCATATGTCCATAAGCAGCAGTTTCGCTATAAATAGGATTTCTTAATTTCAAACGTTGCTCAATAAAGTAAGGACGCATATCAAAGATAGCTTCTACTTTTTTAGCAATTTCACCATTAGTCAAGTTTACTTTAGAAGTTCCGTAAGTATCAATGAAGATTCCCATTGGTTGAGCAACTCCAATTGCGTAAGAAACCTGTACTAAAATCTCGTCAGCAACACCAGCTGCAACTAAATTTTTAGCGATATGACGTGTAGCATAAGCAGCACTTCTGTCTACTTTACTTGGATCTTTTCCAGAGAATGCACCACCACCGTGAGCACCTTTTCCACCGTAAGTATCCACAATGATTTTTCTTCCTGTTAAACCAGTATCTCCGTGAGGTCCTCCAATAACGAATTTTCCTGTTGGGTTAATATGATAGTTGATCTTGTCATTGAATAAATGCGCGTGACTTGGATTTTTAGCAATGATTCTTGGAATCAGGATTTCGATAATATCTTTTTTGATTTTAGCCAGCATTGTAGCTTCTTCATCAAAATCATCGTGTTGAGTCGAGATTACAATCGCATCAATACGAGTTGGTTTGTTATCGTCGCTATATTCTAAAGTTACCTGCGATTTTGCATCAGGACGTAAATAAGTGATTTCTTTATTCTCACGTCTTAAGATTGCTAATTCCTGCAATAAACTATGAGATAAATCAAGTGCCAATGGCATGTAGTTTTCAGTCTCGTTAGTTGCGTAACCAAACATCATTCCCTGGTCTCCTGCACCTTGCTCCTCTGGCTTAGCTCTGTCAACACCTTGATTAATATCTGCAGATTGCTCATGAATTGCAGAAAGAATCCCACAAGAATTTGCTTCAAACATATATTCACTCTTAGTATATCCAATTTTACGGATTACGTCACGAGCAATTTGCTGAACATCAAGATAGGTATTCGATTTTACTTCACCAGCTAAAATTACCTGACCTGTAGTAACAAGAGTTTCACAAGCTACTTTTGAGTCAGCATCAAATGCCAAAAAGTTATCAATTAATGCATCCGAAATTTGATCTGCAACTTTGTCTGGATGCCCTTCACTAACAGATTCTGACGTAAATAAATAAGCCATAATAATTTATTAAATTAAAATTAAGTGAGGAAAAAAATTGCTAAAAAGGGCTAAAGGAGAATGTCTGCTTTAGCATTTTTTACTACCGAAATTAAAAACTTTCAGTATTCATAACGAACCATTTCATTATGAAGAGGTTGCAATCAGTTCAAATTTTTCCTCTGTATTAGGGTGCAAAGGTATAAAACCATTTTGATTTGCAAATTAAAGTTTTGATTTTTTTGATTTTATAAGTAGAAATTTAACATAACATACTATTTTGATAGGGTAATAGAAATTATTTCTGTTTTTGTTTGGTCGATTAAAAAATAGTTTGCAAATTTGCCCCATCAAAATAATAGAAAAGATGAAATTAACAGTTTGCAATATGTCTTGTAAGATGCCGGAGCCTTCCGCAGAGACGATATTGTAGTTTTATTTCAAAAATACATATAGAGCCTCTGCCAACTGCAGGGGCTTTTTTTTATTTCAAAAAGTACCAAATTGTAAATAACTTCTTAACTTTAAATAGTAATTAATCAAAGAAAACCAAATGAAAAAAAATGTACTATTAGCATTGGGTCTTTTAACATTTTCTGGAATCTATGCTCAGAATAATAAAAAAGAGCAAGATACTTTAAAGAACAATGAACTGTCTGAAATAACGATAGTAGGATCCAGAAGTAAAAACCGGGTAAAAACTGATGTTCCTGTTCCTGTAGATGTTTTTAATATCTCAGAGATTACAAAAGGTTCGCCGCAAACAAGCGTTACTCAGATCTTAAATTATGTCGCACCTTCTTTTACCAGTAACGCGACTTCTACAGCAGATGCTACAGATCACGTCGATCCGGCACAATTAAGAGGTTTAGGACCGGATCAGGTTTTGATTTTGGTAAACGGAAAAAGAAGACATTCAAGTGCATTAGTAAATATTAACGGATCTCCGGGAAGAGGATCTGTTGGAACAGATTTAAATGCAATCCCATCATTCGCTATCGAAAGAATCGAGGTATTGCGTGATGGTGCAGCAGCTCAATATGGTTCAGACGCCATTGCGGGAGTTATCAATATTGTATTAAAAAAAGATGCTAATTTTATTTCGGGAGGTATTCAATATGGATCGAATTTATCTTCAGGGTCTAACAATTTTAAAGGCGGATCTGATGGACAGAATTTACAAGTAGATTTAAACTACGGTACATCATTAGGTAAAGCAGGAAGTTTCCTGAATGTTACCGGAAGTGCCGTAACCAGACAAGCAACAAGCAGAGCGGGAATTAGAAATAATGGTATTTTTAATGCTTACAATGCTGTAGAGAATAGAGCAGCCCAAAATGGTGTAGCTATTAATTCATTGTTTAGTAATATCAATAACACGCCAAACTCAGCACAAATTCTTACTTCATTAAAGCAATATGCACCGCAGGTAGGTTATTTTACACCGGCACAGCAAACTGCAATTTCATCTGCCGGAACACTAGCCCAAATGCAGACAGCTTTGAACTTTGATGTAACCAATAACGAGATTGCTTATAGAGGTCAGGAAAGAAGCGATTATAATATGAGTGTAGGTCAGTCAGAATTGGCTTCAGGACAATTGTACTATAACGCTAAATATCCTATAAGTGATATTACATCTTTGTACTCTTTTGGTGGAGTTTCGTATAGAAATGGTAAATCGTATGCATTCAACAGACTTCCTAATGGTTCAGGAACTTTTACGCAAGTGTATCAAAACGGATTCCTGCCAGAAATACAATCTAATATTTTAGATGCATCTTCTGCAGTTGGAGTAACAACAGAATTATTTGGTTTTGATACTGATCTTAGTACAAACCTGGGAACAAACTCTTTTCAATATGATGTGAACAATACTATTAATGCTACTTTAGGAGCTAATTCGGCTACAAGTTTTGATGCCGGAAAAGTTTCATTTTTACAAAGTACAACCAATCTTGATTTCAGTAAAAAGTTAGATGTTTTAGAAGGACTAAACGTTGCTTTTGGTGGAGAATTCAGATATGAAAACTATCAAATTAAAGCAGGAGAAGAAGCTTCTTATGGATTATATGATATAAACGGAAATTTGGTTTCAGGAATTCTGCCAAGTAATTCACCATTAATAGTTACAGACTTTTTTGGAAACAAACGTGGAGCAGGAGCACAGGGTTTTTCCGGGTTTCAACCAACAGATGCTAAAGAAAAAGACAGAAAAAGTGGCGCTGCTTATCTTGATTTAGAATTAAATGCGACGAAAAACTGGCTTTTGAACGGAGCAGTTCGTTATGAGAATTATTCTGATTTTGGAAGTACGGTGATCTTTAAACTAGCCTCTCTTTTAAAATTAAACGATAATATCAATTGGAGAATTTCCGGACAAACAGGATTTAGAGCACCATCATTACAGCAAAAATATTTTGAAGCGAGTTCAACCCAGTTCATAAATGGTTCACCTTATCAGGTAGGTTATTTTACAAATGATTCTCAGGCAGCAAAAAGTATAGGAGTTGAAAGTCTGAAACCTGAAAAATCTAAAAGCATCAGTACAGGATTTACATTCAAAATTCCTGCAGCAAATATTACCATTGCAACAGATGCGTATTTTACAAGAATCAATGATCGAGTTGTGTTAACAGGGCAATATGCAAGGCCAACAGATGCGCAGATAAATGCGGCAACAACGCCACAGCAAAAAGATGCATTGACATTGTTTCAACAAGCATTTGATTTAAAAGGAGTAGAAAGAGCTTCGTTCTGGACCAACGGAATTGATTCTGAAACAAAAGGTATAGATGTGGTAATTTCTCAAAAATACAATGTAATCCAGGATTTTACCATCAGAAACGATTTTGCATTAAGTTATAACACTACAAAAAGAGTAGGTAAGCTAAATGTACCTCAATCTATTATTGATGCAGGTGGAGATCCTTATGTATATTCGTTTTTCCCGGAATCAAGCAGAATTTATTTAGAAGAAGCAATTCCTAAATTGAAAGCAAATTTAATGACCACTTTCAATATTAAAAAACTGGATATTTATTTAAGAAACAGTTATTTTGGAAAAGTTACTGATCCGGGAGCAACAGATGTAAATTTAGACGGATCATCTTCAGTTTACGAACATCCTGAATACAGTTCAAAAATAGTTACAGATTTATCTTTCGGATATCAAATCAACGAAAAGTTCAGATTCACACTTGGATTTAATAATATAGGAGACGTTTATCCGGATAGAAATAATCCTGCAACTCCTGCATTTACCAATACAACCCCAACATTGTCTCCTGCACCAAGTACAGATTTAACGAATGCAAATCAGTTTGCTTATTCAAGAGCAGTATCACAATTTGGATTAAACGGAAGATTTGGTTTTGCCAGATTAAGTTTCAAATTCTAAAAGTAAAAGATTTGCCCACGGATTGTACGGATCAAACGGATTTGCACAGATTTTTTAATCCTTTTAATCTTTTATCCCGATAGCTATCGGGAGCGGCTAATTTTAGAAGTAGATAAAGGAGAATAAAAAAAATAATCCGTATTCATCAGTTTAAATCTGTTCAATCCGCGTGCTAAATTTTTTAGTCAGGAGAGAAAAATAAAAAAATCCGCGTAAACCGGTTTAAACCAGTACAATCCGTGGACTAATATTTTTAAGATATTCCCTGTATTTGCAGGCTAATAAAAAAATAATGTTAAATGTTCTTTTTTGATTTGGTAGATCTAAAAATAGTTTCTATATTTACTCTATCAAATTAGTCGAGTTTAAAAAAGAGAATTAATTTAAATAAAATGATAATGAAAACAATAGCGAATAATATGATGATATGTTGTGAGATGATGCAAATGTGCATCCAAAATCGCTGTTGCTAAAAGTGAAAGAGTAAATCTTTGTTATAGTTAGAACTATAAGCCCTTTTGGTAGCCATCCGAAAGGGCTTTTTTTATTTCAACACTTTTAAATCAAAAATCATGAAAACATTAAATTCAATAGCAATAGAATATTTATTAAGAAACGATTCTCAAAAAAACAACAATAAATCAGAAGACATAACCAGAGAGGTTATAAGGATAAATGCAGAGCAACTTATAAAAAGTCAAAAATCCTTATTGTTTCACATGTATGATCTTGAAGAAGAAGGAGAAGAGTTTTTTGTTTAAATCAAATTCATCCTCTTTCAAAACTAATTGCATGAAGATGAAAATCTTTTTGTATAACTTAGAAACATTTTTATAAAAAAAATATAAACGAATTAACAACATTAAAAAACTAAGAAATCATGAGTACAAAAAAATTCGCCACCAACGCATTACACGCAGGACACGATGTTACTAAAAATGCAGGAACCAGAGCAGTGCCAATTTATCAGACATCGTCATATGTTTTTAACGATTCAGATCACGCTGCTAATTTATTTGGTCTTGCCGAAGCCGGATTTATCTATACGAGATTAAATAATCCAACAAACGACATTCTTGAACAACGACTTGCAGCGCTTGAAGGCGGAATTGGAGCTGTTGTTACTGCATCAGGAGCATCAGCAATTTCTACAGCTTTATTGACTTTATTAAAAGCGGGTGATCACATTGTAGCTTCAAACAGTTTATACGGAGGAACTTATAATCTACTAAACGTAACTTTACCTCGTTTAGGGATTACAACCACGTTTGTAGATCCATCTCAACCGGAAAACTTTACAAAAGCTGCTAAAGAAAATACAAGAGCCTTTTTTGTAGAATCTTTAGGGAATCCAAAATTAGATGTATTAGACTTAAAAGGAATTTCGGCAGAAGCCAAAAACTTCAAAGTTCCTTTTATTGTAGACAATACGGTTGCTACACCTTATTTATTGAACCCAATTGAATATGGAGCAGATATCGTAATTCATTCCTTGACCAAATATATTTCAGGAAACGGAACTTCATTAGGAGGTGCTATTATTGACGCTGGAAAATTTGACTGGTCTAACGGAAAATTTCCTGAATTTACAGAACCTTCTGCAGGATATCACGGATTAGTATATCATGAAGCTCTAGGAAATGCAGCTTTCATAGCAAAAGCAAGAATCGAAGGTTTGCGTGATTTTGGCGCAGCTTTAAGTCCTTTTAATGCTTTTCAGATTATTCAGGGATTAGAAACATTACCAATTAGAATCCAGAAACATAGCGAAAATGCTTTGGCTTTAGCCTCTTGGTTAGAAAAACAAGATGAGGTAGTCTGGGTAAATTATCCAGGTCTAAAAACTAATAAATATTATGATTTAGCACAGCAATATTTGCCAAAAGGTCAAAGTGGCGTGATCACTTTTGGACTAAAGGGTGGTTTTGATGCTGCTAAAAAAGTGGTTGATAGCACGAAGTTGTTCTCGCTTTTGGCGAATATTGGTGATACAAAATCATTAATTATTCATCCGGCAAGCACAACGCACCAACAATTGTCAGATGCAGACCAACTAGAAACAGGAGTTTCTAAAGATCTGGTGCGACTTTCTGTCGGGATAGAAGATATCGAAGATTTAATAGCTGATTTGAAGGCTGCATTCGCAAGCGTGGCCCAATCGCAATACAGCGTTAATAAAAATTAGGTTTTTTTGTTTTTTGTTTGAAAAATTGCCTTTAGTAGCGTGAGTTCTGCTAGAGGTGATTTTTTATAAAAAGCATTCCATATAAAAGTTTTTTCACCATATAAGTGATATGAGTTCATTTTAGTAGAGGCGCACATTAGTAGAGACGCACAGCAGTGCGTTTAACATTGGATGACGATTATACGTTGATAATTAAAATGAACTTATATCACTTATATGGTTTAATTAACCCCCAATAAATTAAAAATTATGTCAAAGCTTAAAATAAATATCATCCTTTTTGGAATTGGAAATATCGGAAGTACTTTGATCAATCAAATCATCGAAAGTCAGGAGTTTTTTCTCGAAAGTAAAAATGTCGACTTTCATTTTCCGATAATCACAAATTCAACAGTAGCTTTTTTCGAGAAAGAAGGCGTAGGATATGCTTGGGAAACCAATTTTTTAGAATTGGCAGTTCCGTTTAAAGTGCAGGATATTATTGAATTTGCCAAAGAAAATGAATTTGAAAATCTAATTGCAGTGGATGCAACGGCAAGCGACGAGCTAATTCATCATTATAATACCCTGATCGAAAACGGATTTAATATTGTAGCGGTAAATAAAAAAGCCAATACATTACCTATTGATTTATATAAAGAAATTAGGGTAAATCTTAAAAAATACGACAAAGAGTTTTTGTACGAGACATCAGTAGATACAGGATTTCCGGTTTTGCAAACCTTAAGAGATTTGTATTACTCCGGAGAGAAAATCACCAAAATACGAGGTGTTTTCTCTGATAATCTAAGTTATGTCTTTAATAGATTTGCCAATGAAGAATCTACTTTTTCGTCACTTCTAAAAGATGCCAGTTTACTCGGATTAATGCGTTCTACTTTTAAGGAAGATTTATCCGGAAATGATACAGCAAGAAAACTATTGATTCTGACCAGGGAAATAGGAAAGGATTTTGATCTTTCGGATATTAAAATCAACTCTCTTATTACAGAAGAACATCTGGAGAAAAACGGAATACTGAACAAAGATGCAATCGACAAATCATTTAAAATTGCAAAAATAACCCAAAAAGACAATCACGTATTAAGATATGTGGGAGAATTTGATGTCGAGAAAAATACGCTGGAAGTCAAGTTGGTTTCAGAACCGGTTACATCAGCAATTGGTCAGTTAAAAGGATCAGATACCATTTTCGAAATCTACACACAATCATACGCAGATGTTCCAATAGCAATTCAAAGCGCTTCGGCATGTAAACAAGCTATTTCAAGAGGGATAATAACTGACATTTTGAAAATAGCAGAAAAAATTAAAAATAAAGAAGCAGTTTGGTCGTAAGTGGTTTTAATAGTAGTTAGTTGTTCTTTGATATAATGAAACAGGAAAATCATTAGATATTTTTTTGTAGGTTTTTACGTTAATTTTTTTAAATCTTAAATTTGTAAGATGTTTTTTAACGTTAAAAAGGTAATTTTTAACGTTTTTTAAGATTAATTTGCTGATCCTCACTTGCGTAATTGAAAAAATATTCGCACATTTGTAATACCTCAAAACTACCAAAAGTAAATTTTCAATTCTGAAGAATTGTTATGTCGATTGGAACAAATGTTGAATGACTTTATTTCTTATTTAATTAAAAAAAGAAGGATAAAAGTAAAAACAGTCAATAGTTTCGAGAAGTTAAATAAAACAAAAAAATGCAAGAATTTTTTCAAATAGCAAGTAAATCACAGATGAATAAATCCCTACAGATGAACAAGATGTTTAACGTCGCACGTATTTGTGTATGCGTCTGTTGATACTAAAAGTATATATAAGTTGTAAAAAACTTAAACCCTTTTGGTATTCAAACCCAAAAGGGTTTTTTTATTCCATTTGGTTGCCATAACAAAAAATTAAACAAATAATAAAGATTATAAAATATAAACTAACGTAAACTTAAATATCATGAGCACATTAAACTACTTAACAAAGACTTTTTCTACATTGAAAAACTTAAGAGCAAAAAGAAACAATCCGCCACCGCCAACAAATGAATTAGTACACCCGAGATTCGGAATTACTGAGGCAGATAAAACAGCGGAGAAAAAAGAGCCAAACTCATTATTGTTTTTGATGTATTCAAAAGAAAATGAAACACTTTTTATCTAAATCAAAAAGTATCATAAAATAGGGGAATACCTGCTTAAATTTACTGGGCTGATAGTTCGGTAATTTTTTGCGTACAAGAGTTTGTGTTTGAATTATCTTTAAGAAATTGCAGAATCAGTTTCGATAAAATTTGTTTGTTTAAGAAATTAGTAGTTAATTTGCACCTTTAAGTTCAAAAACGTATTGAAATGTTATAAAGAAAGGACGAGGGATTAGACCCGATGAATCCTTAGCAACCCTTCGTTAATTCGAAGAAGGTGCTGCATTCTACCACGCCCAAACGTGGAAAGATAACAACAAGAATTTTTCTAGTTTCACTCTAGTACTTTCTTTCTAATATTTCCACATACAAATCAATAATAAAAAGATTTGAAAATTGGAAAATATACCAAGTCCCATCATAATTCACGATTTCATCACAGAAAGTGGTGCATCATATCATTCATTACCATTAAGCTTTACCCTTTCTGGTTTGCCATTGTATAGCGCGCCTATGGTTTTGGTCAATCATGCATTGACCGGAAATTCTGAGGTTACAGGTAAAAATGGCTGGTGGAATGACCTGATTGGCGACGAAAAAACAATCGATACCCAGAGATATACCATATTGGCATTCGACGTTCCCGGAAACGGAAACGATTCGTTTATAGTAGAAAACTATCAGGACTTCACGACAAGAGATATTGCCCGAATTTTTATAAAAGGATTAGAAGCCTTAGATATCGCACAATTACACACAATTATTGGCGGTTCTGTTGGTGGAGGAATTGCCTGGGAAATTCTTGCATTAGAACCCAACATTACTCAAAACTTGATTCCAATTGCAACAGACTGGAAATCGACAGACTGGATGATCGCTAATTGTTACTTACAAGAGCAAATACTGAAAAATTCTTCAAAACCTATAGAAGATGCCAGAATCCATGCCATGTTGTGTTATCGCTCTCCTGAATCATTCAAAGAAAAATTTCAACGTACAATCAACAACGAGCAGCTCATTTTTAATATAGAAAGCTGGTTGGCGCATCACGGACAAAAATTACAAAAGAGATATCAATTGGCATCATATAAACTGATGAACCAATTGCTTAAAACCATAGATATTACCAGAAATAGTCAAGATTTCGAGACTTTATTGTCCAGAACAAATGCAGCGATTCATATTATAGGAATCAACTCTGATTTGTTTTTTACACCAAAAGAAAATCGCGAAACTTATAATGAATTAAAAAAGTTCAAAGACAATGTCTTTTACAGCGAAATAGATTCGGTACACGGACATGACGCTTTTTTAATCGAGTACAAACAATTAGATCATTTACTTGCCGATATTTTTAAGGCAGAAACAATAGAAAAATAAAATGAAAATATTAAAATTTGGAGGTAAATCGTTATCAAACGGAGAAGGACTTAATAAAGTAGTTTCAATCATTTCTGATAAAGTAAATCAAGGAGAACAAATTGCGGTTGTCGTTTCGGCCCGCGGAAAAGCTACCGATGAGTTAGATTATATTTTGAAACTTGCTGCTAAAAATGGTAATTACAAACCATTATTTGAAAATTTCAAAACCTATCAGATTTCAGATTATCCTCAGGTAGATTTTTCTGAAGAATTTAATATTTTAGAAAAACTTTTTGAAGGCGTAAGCTTAATTGGAGATTACAGCAATAAAATCAAAGATCAAATTTTGTCAAAAGGAGAATTGCTTTCGGCTAAATTATTGACCGCAATTTTAATAGAAAAAGGAATTCCGGCTAATTTTGTTGATTCAAGATTATTATTAAAAACCGATTCTAAATTTGGAGATGCACAACCGTTAGAACAGCTTTCTAAGAAAAATGTCATCAACTATTTCAAAGAACACAACGGTAAAACTGTAAATATTGTAACCGGTTTTATTGGTTCAAATAACAATAACGATACTACAACTTTAGGTAGAAACGGCAGTAATTATACCGCATCATTAATAGCGAATTACTTAAATGCCGAAGAACTTCAAAATTTCACCCACGTTGACGGAATTTATACAGCAAATCCTGATTTGGTTGCTGATGCTAAAAAAATCGAATTTTTGTCTTTTAATGAAGCAAACGAATTGGCGAATTTTGGTGCGACAATCCTGCACGCTAAAACGATCATTCCTTTATTAGAAAAAAATATTCCCCTTCGTATTTTAAATACTTTCAATCACGAAAACCGTGGAACTTTAATCACTTCAGATTCGGCTAAAGAAGGAATCAAAACCCTTTCGGTTTTAGAGAATTTATCATTGGTAAATCTTGAAGGACGCGGATTACTTGGGAAATCAGGTGTTGATGCCAGAATTTTTAAAGTAATGGGCGATCACAATATCAGTGTAAGTATCATTTCGCAAGGTTCTTCAGAAAGAGGAATCGGGTTGGTTGTCGCTACAGATAAAGCTACAACAGCCATGATCGAATTAGAAAAAGAATTCGAAAACGACTTTTATTCTAAAGATGTCAATCAGATTACAGTAACAGATAATGTTTCGGTAATTTCGATTATTGGTCAGGATTTGAGCACTTTCCACAAACCATATACAGCATTAATTAAAAATAAAATTGTTCCAATCTTGTTTAACAATACCGTTACGGGTAAAAACGTGAGTTTGGTTGTTAAAAAATCAGAACTTAATAAAGCATTAAACGTAATTCACGGAGAGATTTTTGGAGTTTCCAAGAAAATCAACATTGCTATTTTTGGTCACGGATTAGTGGGAGGAACTTTAATAAATCAAATTTTAGAATCGGCTGCAGCAATCGAAAAACGTAAAGACATTAAACTGAATGTTTTCGCAATTGCCAATTCTAAAAAAATACTTTTAAACAAAAATGGCGTAACATCAAACTGGAAAAATGACATCCAGCAAGAGGGCCTTGAATATACCATCAATGACGTAATTGCTTACGCGAATCAACATCATTTAGAAAATTTAATTGCGATTGACAACACCGCAAGCGCGACTTTTGTTGAGAATTATATTTCGCTGATTGAGAGTAGTTTCGACTTGATTTCATCTAACAAAGTTGCCAATACATTAAGCTATGGTTTTTATAAAGAACTGAGAAAATCTTTAGCAGAAAATCAGAAGAATTATTTGTACGAAACCAATGTTGGTGCAGGATTACCATTAATTGATACCATAAAATTATTACACCTTTCGGGTGAAAATATCACAAAAATAAAAGGAGTTTTCTCAGGAACATTAAGTTATTTATTCAATAATTTCTCTGCAAAAGATGCTCCGTTTAGCGAAATTCTAAAAGAAGCAATTGATAACGGATATACAGAACCAGACCCGCGTGAGGATTTATGTGGAAATGATGTAGGAAGAAAATTATTGATTTTGGCAAGAGAATTAGATCTGCAAAATGAGTTTGAAGAAATATCAATTCAGAATTTAATTCCGGAACATTTACGTGAAGGAAATGTATCCGATTTCTTAACCAAGCTAAAAGAATTCGATCCGATTTACGATAAAATAAAAGCAGATCAAAAGCCAAATCACGTATTAAGATACATTGGCGAATTGTCCGGAGATTTGCAAAATGACAAAGGAATTCTGGAAGTAAAATTAGTTTCTGTACCTTCTGATACAGCTTTAGGCGGATTGAAGGGATCTGATTCTTTCTTCGAAATTTATACAGAATCTTACGGAGACAGACCTATCGTAATTCAGGGAGCCGGTGCAGGTTCTGCAGTAACGGCAAGAGGAGTTTTTGGAGATATTTTGAGATTATCAGATAAAGGATAAGAGGATTTTGGATTATGGAGTGTAGATTTTAGATTGCAGCGAGTATAATCTGTATTGTTTGTCATTTCGACGAAGGAGACTCGAGCGATAGCGAACAGGCGAAGCAAATCACACACTAAGCTCTACAAACAAAAGTCTCCGTCTTTATCAACAATCGATTGTGATAATTTAATTGAACAAAAACAAAAAAGGAAAGTTACTTTAAACAGAAAATGAAGATTCTAAATTAAAGCTATAAGATACGAATGAAAAAAATACTGATTTTACTATTGTTCTCAAATATTCTAACGGCTCAGGTTTCTAATGTTATTAGAAATAAAGACAGTTATACGCAAGATGTTTTTCCTTATAAAGGAGTCAGGGCGATTCAGATAGATGAAGTAAGCTCTCCAGGAAACGAGGACAACGTATTTATTTTTTCTAAAATTGAAAAAAACGCTAATCCGGATAAAATGTATTTTCAGCGGTTTACAAAAATGAACAATAAATGGATTGTAAAATCTATTCTTGAGGTAAATCATAACGGAATTATTTCGGCTTGGGGAAGCAGAAAAGCTTTTGGGGATTATAATAAAGATAAAAGTATCGATGCTCTTTTTATTTACGGACTATATGATGCTGATTTCAAAGAGCAATCAGTTCATTTGATATTTTCGCAAAAAGATCAATTTTATACTATAGAATCTAGTGTTTCTGATGATTTTAGGACAGATAAATTCTCGGATAATTTCAATTCTTTAGACTCGGAATCTAAAAAACAGGTTTTAGAATATTGGAGTAAATTAGATAAAAAAGACAAATAACTTAGGAAAACAAAAAACATGAAAGTAACCTTAAACAGAGTAAACGACGCGTTTCATTTTAAACTCAAAAATGAGCGTGGTCATGTAGTTGATGTTGATAGCAGAACCGAATTTGGCGGAAGCGATTTAGGGGCAAGTCCGATGGAATTGGTATTAATGGGAGTTGCAGGTTGCAGCGCTATTGATATGATTTCGATATTAAAGAAACAACGTCAGGAAATAAGTTCTTTTAATGCTGAGGTAGAAGGAGAACGCGTAAAAGTTGGAGAAGCAACACCATTTAAAGAAATCAATGTGGTTTTTTATTTAGAAGGCGATATCAATCCTGAAAAAGCAAAAAAAGCGGCACAGCTTTCTTTTGAGAAATATTGTTCAGTAGCCAAAACGGTTGAGCCAACAGCGATGATCAAATACAAAGTTGTATTAAACAACGAAGAATTATAGAATTAGAAAATAGGTCAATTAGAAAATTAGATAATTTTTTAGACTATCTATCACGTAATAAATATTCGCATCAAATTCCTTAGTGAGTCTCTGTGTTTCTTTTGCGAGTCTTTGTGAAATTAAAAATAAGTGACGAATTAGTGCTAATCAGTGCAATTCGTGTTAAAACAAAAAAAAATGAACGAAGAAGAATTTGGCTTTGAAACTTTAGCCATAAGAACACATTTAGAAAAAACGCAATTTCAGGAACATTCTACTCCCTTATATTTATCATCAAGTTTTGTGTTTGATGATGCAGAGGATATGAGAGCATCTTTCACTGAAGAAAAAGTACGTAATATCTATTCACGATTTAGCAACCCAAATACAACCGAGTTTGTAGATAAGGTTTGCGCCATGGAAGGTGCTGAAGCAGGTTATGCTTTTGCAACCGGAATGGCAGCAATATATTCGACTTTTGCAGCTTTGCTTGAATCAGGCGATCACATAGTTTCTGCAGGAAGTGTTTTTGGGTCGACGCATGCGTTGTTTATGACTTATTTTCCAAAATGGAAAATTGAAACCTCTTATTTTGATATTAATAAACCGGAAACAATAGAGAGTTTTATTAAACCAAACACTAAAATTTTATACGCTGAAACACCTACAAATCCGGGTGTAGATGTAGTTGATTTAGAATTGTTGGGTCAAATTGCAAAAAAACACAATTTGATTTTAATAATTGACAACTGTTTTGCAACACCATATATTCAGCAGCCTATTAAATATGGTGCGCATTTAGTAATTCACTCAGCAACAAAATTAATAGACGGACAAGGTCGTGTTTTAGGAGGAGTTGCAGTTGGAGAAGCGGAATTGATTCGTAAAATATATTTGTTTTCAAGAAATACAGGACCGGCAATGTCACCGTTTAATGCATGGGTTTTGTCAAAAAGTTTAGAGACTTTGGCAGTTCGTGTTGACAAGCATTGCGAAAATGCTTTAAAAGTAGCTGAGTTTTTAGAAAATCATCCTAATGTAGAAAGCGTAAAATATCCGTTTTTAAAATCGCATCCAAAGTATGAAATTGCCAAAAAACAAATGCTTTTAGGCGGTAACATAATTGCAATTGAAATTAAAGGCGGAATCGAAGCAGGAAGAAAATTTTTGGATAAGATTAAATTATGTTCGCTTTCGGCAAATATTGGAGACGTAAAAACGATTGTAACACACCCGGCATCAACAACACACAGCAAATTATCTGTTGAAGAAAAACTTGCTGTTGGAATTACAGAAGGATTAGTACGAGTTTCTGTAGGTCTGGAAACCGTAAAAGATATTATTGCAGATTTAGATCAGGCGCTTTCTTAAGTAATTTTATATTTAAGAGTTTAGATTATAATGTAAATGGCGATTTTTGACTGTAAATTATTTACCGTTAAAAATCGCTTTTTAGTTGTAATTTATTAAACTATACTAATTTAGTAGAACTTAGTTTTTCATTGTGTTATTTTTCTCATTCAAAAAGCTTATTTTTGTTGCAGAAAAATATTTAGCTGTTGTTTTTTGAAGAAATCTAAAAAAAACAACAATCTAAAATCTAAAATATATATAAGTGCTTTCAAAGAAAACAAAATACGGAATTAAAGCTTTAACTTACTTAGCCAGACGTGAAAATAATGATCCTGTACAAATTGCTGAAATTGCGAAAAGCGAACATATTTCGATAAAATTTTTAGAAAGTATATTATTGCTTCTTAGAAATTCGGGTTTCCTTGGTGCTAAAAAAGGAAAAGGCGGAGGTTATTACCTGATAAAAGATCCAAAAGAGATCAGCATGGCCAAAGTATATCGTATTCTGGAAGGTCCTATTGCTTTACTGCCTTGCGCAAGTCATAATTTTTATGAAAGATGCGATGATTGCGATGATGAAACTACTTGTGCAGCAAGACGTTTGATGATGGAAGTACGTGATAATACACTTAAAATATTAGAAAGTAACTCTCTGGCAGATATCGCATTTTAAAGAGAATTTTAAAACATATAAGTTATGGATCAATTGAGTATAAATTAGGGATGAATTTTTACCGCAAAGCACGCTAAGATTTAATTTTACTTTACAAATAGAAAAACAAAGTTCGCAAAGCTTGATCGACACAAAGCTTTGCGAACTTTGTGTTTTTTGCACCTACTATTAGATAAAATCTTAGCGTGCTTTGCGGTAAAATTATTTACAAAACAAAATCTTTTGTATTTCTCCACAGGTTTTTGTGTTGCCTCTAAGCCATGTAAGGCAATATAAGTGTTGCTTTAATTAAGGAATGTAAGTTTTATTAAATGAACTTATGTTACTTATATGGTGGATAAATTAAAAAATCAATTTATATCCTGCTAGAAAAAGCATTATTGCAATAGCATTTCTAAGGAATGCATCTGGTACTTTTCCGCTTAACATACTTCCTATAAAAATTCCGGGTAGCGAGCCTAATAATAGCTGACCTAGTAAAGCCAAATCTAAATTCCCCATTGAGGCATGCCCAATTCCGGCAACAAGAGTTAAGGGAACGGCATGAGCAATTTCAGTTCCTACCAAGCGAGGTGTTGGTAAAAGAGGGTAAAGGAAAAATAAAGTAACGGTTCCTAAAGCTCCGGCACCAATAGAAGTCAAAGTAACGGTTGCTCCCAATAATACCCCAATTCCAATTGTTAACATATTTTGAGTATGACTTTCAGTATGAAATCTGTCACCGGCATGTTTTTGAGAGTATACTAATAATTTCTTTTTAAATAAAATGGCAATAGAGGTAAAAAGCAGTGCCCAGCCTAAACTGTATTTTATTACAGCATTTATTGTAGAGATATCTGTTTTAATGCTATGCAATATCCATAAAGTCAATAAAGCTGCAGGAACACTTCCTAAAGTCAACCATCCGGTAATTGTCCAATTAATATTGCCCTTTTTATGGTGTACAAATACACCACCCATTTTGGTGAAAGCTGCATATAATAAATCGGTGCCAACTGCTGTCGTTGGAGGAATACCAAACCATAACAAAATTGGAGTCATTAAAGAACCACCGCCAACACCTGTTAGCCCAACTACGAAACCTACAACTAAACCAGCAATTACAAGACCTATCTGAAAATCCATGAAAAAATATTTACTGTAAAAATAAGAACAATTTTATAATAATCCTATGGATTTGGTAGACTTTAAAATACTATATTTGCAAAAGAATATCTTTAATGTTTTTATCTTGTTGGAATACAGTCTGATACGGTTTTTAACTTATGAAGCCAATTTGTTATATTCTTCGAAATTGGTAGTTGCTTGATCAAAAGAGGATTAGAGTTGTAAAAAAATAGAATAATGTTTTGATATTTAGAAATAAGTACTAATTTTGCATAGTAATCTATTAAGCCGATAGGGCAATAGTTTTCTGGGCTAAAAACCAAGCCATTAAGATGGAAAAAGAATTAAAAATAAATAGTGTTGGAGTAAAGGCTTATGCCGCAATAAATGAGAAATTATGGGTTGTAATACCTGTTGTTTTATTGACAGGTTTATTACTTACATTGATGTACAATCATCATGCTGAATTTTCCTGGAATGCATTTATTGAAGGCTTTGATCAGGAATTTTTAGTCTTTTTTGCTATTGGTCTTTTTGCTCAACTAGTTGATGGTACTTTAGGAATGGGATATGGAGCGACTTCTACCTCATTTTTATTGGCTTATGGAGTTCCTCCGGTTATAAGTAGTACAGGAGTTCACGTTGCAGAAATGTTTACTACCGGAGCATCGGCTATTTCGCATCATAAATTTGGAAATATCAATAAAAAGCTAGTGAAGCATTTGTTGATTCCAGGAGTTTTAGGTTCGATTACGGGAGCATATTTATTGTCTGATGTTATTAGTGGAGATGTTATAAAGCCTTTTATTGCTATTTATATGATTGTTTTGGCAGTTATTATAATTAAAAAAGCATTGGCAAAAACGATTGTTAAAAAGAAAACAAAGAAATTAGGAATTCTTGCCACATTTGGAGGTTTTATGGATGCTGTTGGTGGTGGCGGATGGGGACCAATCGTAACGTCTACATTATTAGGACGCGGAAGAAACCCAAGATATACTATAGGTTCTGTAAATGCTGCTGAGTTTGCTATTTCATTTGCAAGTGGAATTACTTTCATGCTTTTTGGAGGAATTCACGGCTGGCAAGTAATTATAGGTTTGATTTTAGGAGGCGTAATTGCAGCACCAATTGGAGCTTATCTTGTAAACAAAATTAAAAGAAAGCCAATGATGGTGGCAGTTGGAATATTAATTATATTATTAAGTTTGAAAACATTATCTAAAATTATTGTAAATATTTTTTAGAAAAGGAAAGAAAGAGATTATGAGTGCGACGAGTATACAATCATTATTAGATAGAACAAAAGATTTTTCGCTGGATGAGACCTTGGTTTTTTTAGCAAATGAATATCCCGGAAAAGTAATTTTTTCGACTTCTTTTGGTCAGGAAGATCAGGTAATTACTGATTTTATTGCAAAAAGTAATACTGATATTACCATTTTTACATTAGATACAGGAAGATTATTTCAGGAGACTTATGATGTTTTTCACAAGACATTAAAAAAATACAAAAAACAAATAGAGGTTTACTTTCCTGAAGCAGCTTCTGTAGAAAACTTATTGAAACAAAAAGGACCAAACAGCTTTTATGATTCGGTTGAAAACAGAAAAGAATGTTGTTTCATCCGTAAAGTAGTTCCGTTAAGGAAAGCTTTAGCAGGAAACTCAGTTTGGATTACCGGATTAAGAGCCGAGCAATCTGAAAATAGAAATGATTTGCAATTGTTTGAATACGACGGAGGTTTCGAAATGATCAAATTCAACCCATTATTAAAATGGAGTTTAGAAGAAGTTGAAACGTATCTGTCAGAAAATAATGTTCCTCAAAACGCCTTACACAAACAAGGCTTCGTAAGTATAGGTTGTGCTCCATGTACAAGAGCAATTTTTCCTGGCGAAGATATCAGAGCCGGAAGATGGTGGTGGGAATCAAGCCATAAAGAATGTGGTTTGCATAGTGCGAAGAAAGAGTAGAGGAGTGAGAGGATAGAATCAAGAGACAAGAGAATAGAATAAAGAATATAGATTTTGAGTTCTGGAGGAACGGTTCATATTGTAGCGTCGGGTTTTAACCTGATGGAAAATGAAGATTTTAATCCGTTGAATAAATAAAAACAAAAAACACAGAATAACGATAGGTAATAAGTTTTAGATTAAACTCACAACGATCTGAAACTAAAAACTATCAAGCATTAAACAAAATATCAAATGAGTTCAAGTTCAGTATTAAAAACAAACGCTTTAGAGAGTGAAGCGATATACATTTTCAGAGAAGTAATTTCACAATTTGACAAGCCTGTTTTACTTTTTTCTGGAGGAAAAGATTCTATAACATTAGTGCGTTTGGCACAAAAAGCATTTTTTCCTGCTAAGATTCCGTTTCCTCTTTTGCATGTTGATACAGGACACAATTTTCCTGAAACAATTGCTTTTAGAGATAAATTGGTTGAGGAATTAGGATTGGAATTAATTGTTCGTAATGTTCAGGATGCTATTGACGAAGGAAAAGTAGTTGAAGAAACCGGAAAATATTCTAGTAGAAACAGCTTGCAAACGATCACACTTTTAGATGCTATCGAAGAATTTAAGTTTGATGCTTGTATTGGTGGTGCACGTCGTGATGAAGAAAAAGCAAGAGCAAAGGAACGCATTTTTTCAGTTCGTGATGATTTCGGTCAATGGGATGAAAAAAACCAACGTCCTGAGTTATTTGATATTTTGAATGGAAAAATAGAAAATGGACAAAACGTTCGTGTGTTTCCAATTTCAAACTGGACAGAATTAGATGTTTGGAGTTATATCGAAAAAGAACACATTGAGATTCCATCTATTTATTTTTCACATAAAAGAAAAGTTTTTTTGAGAGACGGTTTAATCTGGTCACATTCTCCTTTTGTGTATCAGGAAGAAGACGAGCAAATCGAAGAAAGAATTGTTCGCTTCAGAACCGTTGGAGATATGACTTGTACAGCGGCGGTTGATTCGTATGCTGCAACAATTAAAGAAGTTGTTGGAGAAATCAGAGAGTCAACTATTTCTGAAAGAGGAGCCAGAATTGATGACAAACGTTCTGAAGCCGCAATGGAAAAAAGAAAACAACAAGGATATTTTTAATAATTGTAAATTATTAATTATGAATGCAATTCAGAAAGTGAAAATCAGAAACAAAAAAACATACAGCTTTAAATTTTAGTTCAAAGGGAATCAACTTTAAACTTGAAACCGGAAATAAAAATTTTAAACCTGAAACAAAATAATAGAATGGAAGTTTTAAAAATAGCAACAGCAGGAAGTGTAGATGACGGAAAGAGTACTTTGATCGGGAGATTATTGTATGATACAAAATCATTGACGACTGATAAAATAGAGGCAATCGAAAAAAGCAGTAAACAAAAAGGTTACGATTATCTTGATTTCTCTTTGGCAACTGACGGATTGGTGGCAGAAAGAGAACAAGGAATTACGATTGATGTTGCACACATTTATTTTTCGACTGCAAAGAAAAGTTACATTATTGCAGATACTCCGGGACACGTAGAATATACCAGAAACATGGTTACAGGAGCATCGACTTCTCAGGTTTCTATTATTTTAATTGACGCAAGAAAAGGTGTAATTGAGCAAACATATCGTCACTTTTTTATCAATAATTTATTAAGAGTAAAAGAGGTAATTGTAGCGATTAACAAAATGGATTTAGTTGATTATTCTGAAGAAGTTTACAATAAAATCAAAGCAGATTTTCAGGCATTAAATGCTAAAAGTACTTTCAAAGAGCAAAACGTAAGTTACATTCCGTTAAGTGCTATCAACGGTGGAAACGTAGTGGAACAATCGAAAGATATGCCTTGGTATACTGGTCAAACCGTTTTAGAGCATTTAGAAGGATTAGACTCTGCGGATGTTTTTGAAACAGGAAAAGCGCGTTTTCCGGTTCAGACTGTTATTCGTCCAAAGACAGAAGAATACCATGATTTTAGAGGTTACGCAGGAAAATTATACGGAAACTCTATTAAAGTTGGGGATGCTGTAACAGTTTTGCCTTCTTTAACTGAATCTAAAGTAGCAAAAATTCACTTTTTCGATAAAACATTTGATGAAGCCGTTGCAGGTTCTTCGATTACTATCGAATTAGAAAACGATATCAATGTAACAAGAGGTGATATGATTGTAAAATCATCAGAACTTCCAAAAATTGAAAAAGAAATAACTACAACAGTTTGCTGGATGGATAGCAAAAAACTGGTTGCCGGTACAAAATATATTGTACAACACAACACAAACTCAGTTTTGGCAAAAGTAGAAAGTATCAAAAATACCATCTCAACTGATTATTCAGGAACAACAGAAGCATCACAATTAGCTATAAATGAGATTGGAGAAGTAAGCATTAAATTAAGCAAGCCTTTATATTTTGATGCCTATAACGATAATAAATCAAACGGAGCTTTTATCTTAATTGATACAGCAACAAATACCACAGCAGGAGTAGGATTTATTAGGTAAACCTGCTATAAGCTTTAGGCTGTAAGCTTTAAGCGAAAATGTATAACGAGTTATTTAAAAAAGCTTATGGCATAGCCTAAAGCTTAAAGCTAAAAAAAAGCCTAAAGCCAAAAACAAATGGAAAGTTTTAGAACAGAAATAGAAAATCCGATCGTTCAGAAAGAGATCATCGATTTAGAAAAAAAGATTCATTTATTCCGTGGAGGAAAAATTGATGATGAGCGTTTTCGTAGTCTTCGTTTAGCACGTGGAATTTACGGACAACGTCAGGAAGGCGTTCAAATGATTCGTATTAAATTGCCTTACGGAAAAGTAACCAGCGAGCAATTGGTACGTATTACTAAGGTTTCTGATGAATATTCTACAGGACGTTTGCACATTACAACACGTCAGGATATTCAGATTCACTATGTAAGTTTAGACAGAACCCCGGAACTTTGGGCAAATTTGGCTAAAGACGATGTTACTTTGCGTGAAGCTTGTGGTAACACCGTAAGAAATATTACAGGAAGCGAATTAGCAGGTGTAGACGTAAACGAACCATTTGATGTTTCGCCTTATGCACATGCTTTGTTTCAATACCTATTAAGAAACCCAATTTGTCAGGAAATGGGACGTAAATTTAAAATTTCGTTCTCATCATCAGATGAAGATACCGCTTTGAGTTATTTGCATGATTTAGGATTTATTCCAAAAATTGTTGATGGAGTTCGTGGTTTCAAAATCATGTTAGGAGGAGGTTTAGGATCTCAACCGGCACATGCTGAATTACTTTCAGAATTTGTTCCGGCAAACCAAATCATTCCAACAGCAGAAGGTGTAATTCGTATTTTTGACCGATACGGAGAACGTGCAAAAAGAATGAAAGCGCGTTTGAAATTTTTAATCAAAGAAATAGGAAGAGACACTTTCATGGATTTGGTTGAAAAAGAGAAAAAAGCAATAGCTTTTGAATCTTACGAAATAGATACAACAGCTTTTGAAGCTCCAATTCCGGAAACATTATTACCAGTTCCATCAGTAACAATTGATGATACGGCAGCTTATGAAACGTGGAAAAAATCTAACGTAATTGCTCAAAAGCAAGCAGGTTATTCAGCTATTGGAATCAAAGTTTTATTAGGGGATTTTTATACTGATAAAGCAAGATTATTAGCTGATTTAATAAAAAATTACGCCGCAAATGAATTGCGTTTTACATTGCGTCAGAATATTGTAATTCGTCACGTAAAAAATGAAAATTTACCATTCTTTTATCAGGAATTGGAAAAACTGGGATTTGTTGATTTAGGATATAATTCTACAGCAGATATTACAGCTTGTCCAGGAACAGATACTTGTAATTTAGGAATTGCAAGTAGTACAGGAATTGCAGAAGAATTAGAAAAAGTGCTGAATGCAGAATATCCGCAATACTTAAACAACCGCGAAATCGAGATTAAAATCTCGGGTTGTATGAATGCTTGTGGGCAACATAATATGTCTGCAATAGGTTTTCAGGGAATGTCAATCAATTCAGGAAAATTAGTAGCTCCGGCATTGCAGGTTTTATTAGGTGGAGGAAGATTAGGAAACGGTTCAGGACGTTTTGCAGATAAAGTAATTAAAATCCCAAGCCGTAGAGGACCAGATGCATTGCGTACGATCTTAAATGATTTTGATGCGAATGCAAACGGAGAAAAATTCCTTAATTATTATGACGCAAAAGGAGAGAAATATTTCTATGAAATTTTAAAACCTTTCGCAGATGTAACCAATTTAACCGAAGCTGATTTTGTAGACTGGGGAAATGCTGACAACTACGTAAAAGCAGTTGGAGTAGGAGAATGTGCGGGAGTTGTGATCGACTTGGTTGCTACTTTATTATTAGAAGCAAAAGACAAATTGACATTCGCACAAGAATCATTCGACGAAGGAAAATGGTCAGATGCAATTTATCACGCTTACGCAGGATTTGTAAATGGTGCAAAAGCATTATTACTTTCCGAAAACGAAAAAACAAATAATCACGCAGGAATTGTAGATTTATTCGACACCGTTTTCATTGCAACTGATAAAATTCAATTATCAACATCATTTAGAGAATTAGTATATCAAATCAATACAACGGAGCCTTCAGAAGCATTTGCGAAAGCATACATTCAACAAGGGATTTCATTTTTTTATACTATAGAAAAATACAGAGCTCAAGAATTAGCAAATGCATAATATAATAAAACCCAAAGTAACTTTAGTTGGCGCAGGTCCCGGAGATCCTGATTTGCTTACGCTGAAAGCCGTAAAAGCCCTTGCTGAAGCGAATGTGGTTTTGTACGATGCATTGGCCAATGACGAAATATTAGCACACGCACCTAAAAATGCCATCAAAATTTTTGTTGGAAAAAAGATAGGAAATCACGCTTATACGCAGGATCAAATCAATCAGTTAATTGTGGATAATGCATTGACTTATGGAAATGTAGTGCGTTTAAAAGGCGGAGATCCGTTTATTTTTGGGCGTGGAAGCGAAGAAATAGAATTCATAGAAAGTTTCGGAATACCAACGGCAGTTGTTCCAGGAATATCTTCGGTAGTGGCAGTTCCGGCAAGTCAGGGAATTTCGATTACCAAAAGAGGAGTTTCAGAAAGTTTTTGGGCGATTACAGGCACAACTTCAGATAGAAAATTATCTTCAGATGTAGCTTTGGCAGCACAATCATCTGCAACAGTAGTTATCTTGATGGGAATGCACAAATTGCCTCAGATTATAGATTTATTTCAAAAAGAAAATAAAGGCAATTTACCCGTTGCGATCATTCAAAACGGAACAACATCCGAAGAAAAAGTAGGCGTTGGAACAGTAAATTCGATTTTAGAAGTTGTAAAACAAAAGAAATTGAGTTCACCAGCAATTATTGTTCTAGGAGAAGTTGTCCGCGAAAGCAACAAATTAAAGGGCTTTTACGAAGAATTTCTATCAAAAGAAATTGCAAGATAAAGTTCCGGCGGAACGATCCATATTGTAGCGTGGGGTTTCAACCCGATGTTGACAAAGATGATCAATCAGTCAATAAAGTTCCGGAGGAACGATTCATATTGTAGCGTCGGGTTTTAACCCGATGTACGCAAAAACATATCGACATGGTAATTAAAATCATGTAATAAATATGTAAATTGGATTTTTTATCCAATGAAATTAAATTAAAATGGAACAGAACGAATTATATCCAATATTCTTAAAACTTCACAATCTGAATGTTTTAATTGTTGGGGGAGGAAATGTAGGATTAGAAAAGCTTTCTTTTTTACTAAAGTCGAGTCCAAATGCAAATGTTGAGGTTGTAGCAGCTGATTTTCATTTAGAAATTAAAGTTTTAGCAGAAAATCATCCTTCAATCAAATTGACGGAAGCGAAGTTTAAGAAAAAGATGCTCAAAAAACGCCACATGGTAATCGCTTGTACCGATGATTTGGAAGTCAATAAAAGGGTATATGATTTATCCAGAAAACGTTATTTAATTTGCAATATTGCCGATACGCCAGATTTATGTGATTATTATTTAGGCGGAATTGTAACAAAAGGAAATGTAAAAATTGCCATTTCGACCAACGGAAAATCACCAACAACAGCAAAAAGACTTCGTGAGTTTTTTGAAGATGTAATTCCGGAGGATATCAACAAAATGGTCGAAAACCTCAATGAATACAGGAAGACACTAAAAGGTGATTTTGAAGACAAGGTTAAAAAGATGAACGAGATTACGGATTCATTGAAAAATAAAGAATAACAAAAAGTCCGGGGGGACGATTCATATTGTAGCTTCGTGTTTAACCCGATGAAAAATTACACAAAGAAATCAATGACAAAAATCATTGGCAGAAGAATAAATTATTTGTTTCTTTGTATTATTAAGAATGATTATAAACAACAACCATAATGATTAAAACAGATATACTTATAATTGGAGCAGGACCAACAGGTTTATTTGCCGTTTTCGAGGCAGGATTATTAAAATTAAAATGTCATATTTTAGATGCTTTACCACAAGCAGGAGGACAACTTTCAGAATTGTATCCAAAAAAACCTATTTATGATATTCCTGGTTTCCCGGAAGTTTTAGCAGGAGATTTAATAGATAACTTACAAGAGCAAATTAAGCAATTTGAGCCAGGTTATACATTAGGAGAACGTGCTGAAACAATCGAAAAACAAGAAGACGGAAGTTTCATTGTAACCTCAAATAAAGGAACTAAATTTCACGCACCGGTAATTGCTATCGCTGGAGGTTTAGGAAGTTTTGAACCACGCAAACCACTTATAGAAGATATCGACTTTTATGAAGATAAAGGAGTAAAATACTTCATCAAAAATCCGGAGAAATTCAGAGACAAAAGGGTTGTAATTGCCGGAGGAGGAGATTCAGCTTTAGACTGGAGTATTTTCCTTGCCAATGTAGCTTCAGAAGTAACTTTAATTCACCGTAGAAACGAATTTAGAGGAGCTCTTGATTCAGTAGAAAAAGTACAGGAATTAAAAACATCCGGAAAAATTAAACTAATTACTCCTGCAGAAGTAATCGGAATCAATGGTGCTGAGCACGTTGAATCGTTAGATATCGAAGAAAACGGAGCACACCGCAAAATCGAGACAGATTTCTTTATTCCACTTTTCGGATTAACGCCAAAATTAGGTCCAATCGGCGACTGGGGATTAGAAATCGAGAAAAATGCGATCAAAGTAAACAATGCATTAGATTACCAAACGAACATTCCTGGAATCTTCGCCATTGGAGACATCAATACATATCCTGGAAAATTAAAATTAATCCTTTGTGGATTCCACGAAGCGACTTTAATGTGTCAGGCAGCATACGGAATCATCAATCCGGGTAAAAAATACGTACTTAAATATACCACAGTTTCTGGTGTAGATGGTTTCGACGGAACTCGTAAAGAAGCGCCAAAAGCGGTTGTTAAGGCGATAGTCTAAGTTGCTAAGGTTCTAAGATACTAAGACGCTAAGATTTTTATATATTAAGCTCAAACTTGTAATACAGTTTGAGCTTTTTTTATTTGTATCTTTGTAATATATAAATTTTGAGTATCATGAATTTAGAAGCTAGAAAATATCAATTTATTCAAGAGCTGGTTAAGGTTGAGGATGAAAGCGTTTTAGAAAAACTGGAATTAATTCTGAAAGAAAATCAAAACAATTGGTATGATGAGTTATCAGAATCTGAGAAAGCTGAAATTCAAATTGGACTAGATCAGGCTGAAAAAGGCGAATTTACAAGCCATGAAGATGTTATGAAAAGATTTTCTAAATGGCACTAAAATTTATATGGACAGCGCAAGCAGTTAAAGGTTTTAATAAAGTTGTTGATTATTTGGAAGCAAAATGGACGATAAAGGAAATTTTAAACTTAGAGAATAAAATTCAGCAAGTTATTAATCAAATTAACCTTAATCCCGAACAATTCCCAAGATCCAAAAAAAGCGAATCTTTGTATAAAGCAATTGTAGACAAAAACAACTATTTGGTTTATAGAATAAATAAGGAATCCAATCTTATTGAGATTATCAATTTTAGAGGAACAAAACAAAAGCCGAAACACTAAAGTTGAATTCTAGACTTAGAATCTTAGCAACTCAGAACCTTCAAAAAAAATGGCTTTTGACGAAAATAACGCACAAAGAATAAGAACATTTCTCCAGCACAAAGAAGCTGACTTTTTCGAAAAGAAAATGTTTGGTGGCCTTGTTTTCATGGTAGATAAAAAATTATGCTGCGGAACTCGACTTGACAAACAAACAGGAGAAAATCTTTTACTCTGCAGAATCGATGATAAAGCTTACCAAGATGCTTTAGAAAGAGATGATATTATACCAATGCCAAATGCCGAAAGGCCAATGAAAAACTATATTTTTGTCACAGAAAATGGCTGGCAGAGAAATCCGGATTTAGAGTTTTGGCTACAGATTTGTTTAGAGTTTAATCCCATTGCAAAAGCAAGTAAGAAAAAGTAACAACCGAAATTGTTTATAATATAAATAAATCCCGGCGGGATGTAATATTTATAGAATTAACGATATTTATGGAAATAAACCCCATCGGGGTGATATATTGATACGACAATAACATATCGCGGTAGCTTTGGTTGAATGAAGAATCTAAAGCTAGAAATATTACATTCTTCCAGAGCTTAATACACCTAAAGTAGTAAACTCAGCACCTTAAAATCTTAGAACTTTAGCCACTTAAAAAAAAACTTAGAACCTCACAATCTTAGCACCTTAGAAACTTTAAAAAACACTTGCAATTGTTGAGTCTATGTCTTTACTTTGCACTGTTCTTAAATTTATTGAAAGTTATCACGAAAGGCGGAGGGAAAGACCCAATGAAACCTTAGCAACCCTTTATCATAAAGAAGGTGCTACATTCTACTTTATACTATTCTTAGTATCAAAGATAGATAACACAAATACATAAAAGTATTTCTCAAAACACTTCCTGACAACCATACAATATTATTTTACTGAATTCAGTATCATGAGCGAATCATTGACGCATTTTTTCTGTCAATCGTTCCCGATTTTCGTTGCAATCTTTTGCTTTTTAAAGAAAAAAGCAAAAGGATTTCCACTTCAAACGGAGTTCAGTGAACTCCTATGAAAATAGAAATTAAGTGAAGTAATCGGGGCTAGATAGTCATCAATAGTGAATTCTTGGAATTAATGTGAATAAAAACAGCGTATCCTAACAGGTTTCAAAAACCTGTTAGGTATTATATATTCAAGATAAAGATTATAATTAAATAAAAAACTTAGCATCTCAGCGCCTTAGCGTCTTAGTAGCTAAAAGATGAAAGTCATGGCAATAACAATTCAGGAAGCAATTAAAAAAAATATCCTAATCCTTGACGGAGCAATGGGAACCATGTTGCAGCGCTATAATTTCTCCGAAGAAGATTTTCGTGGAGAGCGTTTCAAAGATTTTCCGCATCCGTTAAAAGGAAACAACGATTTACTATCCATAACACAACCACAAGCCATTCGCGATGTCCACGCCGCTTATTACGAAGCGGGTGCAGACATCGTAGAAACCAACACATTCTCAGGAACCACAATTGGTATGGCCGATTATTTCCTTGAAGAGTACGTTTACGAATTAAACTACGAATCGGCTAAACTTGCCCGTGAAGTAGCTGATGAATTTACAGCCAAAAACCCAAACAAACCACGTTTCGTTGCGGGATCAATTGGGCCAACAAACAGAACCGCAAGTATGTCCCCGGATGTAAACGATCCGGGTTATAGAGCCGTAACGTTTGATGATTTGCGAATTGCTTACAAACAACAAGTAGAAGCTTTAATGGATGGTGGTTGCGATTTACTATTGGTAGAAACCATCTTTGATACTTTAAATGCCAAAGCAGCACTTTTTGCAATTGAAGAAGTAAAAGACGACCGAAATATTGATATTCCAATCATGGTTTCAGGAACGATTACAGATGCTTCAGGAAGAACACTTTCCGGGCAAACGGTAGAAGCGTTTTTGATTTCAGTATCGCATATTCCGTTATTAAGCGTAGGATTCAATTGTGCTCTTGGAGCCGATTTATTGAAACCATACTTAAAAACATTGGCACAACATACTAGTTTTAATGTTTCGGCACACCCAAATGCAGGTTTACCAAACGCATTCGGACAATATGATGAAACCCCGGAACAAACTCAGGCTTTCATTAAAGAATATTTAGATGATAATTTAATCAACATTATAGGTGGTTGTTGCGGAACAACTCCGGATCATATTCGATTAATTGCTGAAGTTGCGAAGGATTATAAGCCACGTGTGGCGCCGGTATTTGAATAATAATTATAACTATGAGAGTATTTCTATTTCTATTAGTCTTCTTTTCTTTTGCTGCAACTGAGAAATTTTATGCGCAAACTGCAGAGATACATTTTGAAAAAGGAAAGGAAAGCTACGAAAGAGAGGACTATGTAAATGCTCTTATTGAATATAATAAAGCAATAGAAATTAATCCGAATTATTCAAGAGCATATTGTGGGATTGGTATTATAAAAGCGAAAAAAGAGCAATATAAAGAAGCTATTGTTGATTATAATAAGGCAATTGAACTTAATTCCAAATATATAAATGCATATTTTAATAGAGGAATAGCAAATAAATTTCTAAAGAATTATAAAGAAGCAATAAATGATTTAAATAAAGCTATACAATTAAATAATGATGATTTAACCAATTTTCCTGATATGTATTATTCTGAAAGAGCTTCAGCCAAAGCTGAGTTTAATGATTACGGTGGGGCGATAACTGATTATAATAAAGCAATTGGGTTTAGTAATAAAGACGCTGATTTATATTATAGCAGAGCAATTGTAAAGTATAATGCCAGTGATGCTACAGGATCAATAGCAGATTATGATAAAGCAATTGAACTTAATCCAGATTTTACCAATGCATATTATAATAGAGGGCTGATTAAATATAATAATTTAGATTATAAAGGAGCTATTAGTGATTTTAGTAAAGCGAGTGAATTAAGACCTGACTTTTCAAGACCTTATTCTGCTAAAGGAGATGCACTTTCTAAATTAGAAAAATACGATGATGCAATTGTTTATTATGATATAGCGATTAAACAAAGTCCGGATCGTGCAGAGTTTTATCATAATAGAGGGTTGAGTAAATTAAAATTAAATAAAAAAGAGGAAGCTTGTTCTGATTTTCAAAAAGGAAAAAAATTAGGAGGAAAATCTTCAAGTGAAGCAGTAAAAGCAATTTGTAATTGAATAAATTACTAAACCAATAGGTGAATGTAATATAATTAATTACTGTTTGTTCAATATTTATTTTCTCCAAGAATTTTGAGAAATATATATTGAAACCAAAAAACTTCTGCTAGCGCGAGCTTCTAGCTCGTGCACGCAAAGAAAGATATTATTATAAGATTTTAAAATTTACAATTGAAATGTGCACGAGCGTGACGCTCGCGCTAGCAAAAGAAAAAAGACAATTAAAATCTCGGAGAATCATAATTTTTTTATGAAACCGAGATTGCGTGAGGGATAGAAGTGAAAAGCCCAAAGATCAATGTAGTGATAACGAAATTGGTCGAGGACTTGTAACGGATAGCCCGGTTCGCCGCGGCGAAACACGCCCAAAAAGATATAATGAAGATAAAAGGCCTTAAAACCTTATAAAAATAGAATTGAAAAACTCAGAACCTAAGCAACTTAGGAACTCAGTAACTTAAAAAGAAATGGCAGAAAAAAGAAGAGACCTTGTATTAGCAGGATTAGAACCGTTGATTATTACGCCAACTAGTGTTTTTGTAAACATTGGAGAACGTACGAATGTTACGGGTTCAAGAAAATTCCTTCGCTTAATCAAGGAAGAGAAGTATGACGAGGCACTTGATATTGCAAGACAACAAGTAGAAGGTGGAGCACAAATCATCGATATTAATATGGATGAGGGAATGCTTGATGGTGTTCAGGCAATGACAAAATTCCTGAATTTAATAGCATCAGAACCGGATATTTCGAGAGTGCCGATTATGATCGATAGCTCGAAATGGGAAATCATTGAAGCAGGTCTAAAAGTAGTACAAGGAAAAAGCGTTGTAAACTCGATCTCTTTGAAAGAAGGAGAAGAAGCCTTTATTCATCACGCAAAATTAATCAAGCGCTACGGAGCTGCGGCTATTATCATGGCTTTTGATGAAGTAGGTCAGGCCGATAATTTTGAGCGTAGAGTTGAAATCTGTCAGCGGTCGTATGATATATTAGTCGATAAAGTTGGATTTCCACCTCAGGATATTATTTTCGATTTGAACATTTTTCCAGTTGCGACCGGAATGGATGAACATCGTTTGAATGCGATTGATTTTTTTAGAGGTACAAAATGGGTTCGTGATAACTTGCCACATGCACATATTAGCGGTGGAGTAAGTAACGTTTCGTTCTCTTTTAGAGGAAACGATCACGTTCGTGAAGCGATGCACTCCGTGTTTTTATACCATGCAATTCAGAACGGAATGACAATGGGAATCGTGAATCCGGAAATGCTTTCGATTTACGATGATATCCCAAAAGATTTATTAGAACACGTTGAAGATGTAATCTTAAACAGACGTGATGATGCGACAGAACGTTTATTAGACTTTGCTGAAAACGTAAAAGGCGAAGTAAAATCAGATGAAAAAGCGATTCAGGAATGGCGTTTAGGAACGGTTCAGGAACGTATAACACATTCATTGGTAAAAGGAGTTGATGCTTTTATTGAAGAAGATGTTGAAGAAGCGCGTTTGGCTGCCGTAAAACCTATTGAAGTTATCGAAATCAATTTGATGACAGGAATGAATGTCGTTGGAGATTTATTCGGAAGCGGGAAAATGTTCTTGCCTCAGGTAGTAAAATCGGCACGTGTAATGAAAAAAGCCGTGGCGTATTTGTTACCTTACATTGAAGCAAGCAAACAAGCCGGTGACAAATCTGGAAATGGAAAAATATTGATGGCAACCGTAAAAGGTGACGTTCACGATATTGGTAAAAACATTGTTTCGGTAGTTTTGGCCTGTAACAATTATGAGATTGTAGATCTTGGTGTTATGGTGCCTCCGGAAAAAATTATTGCGGCAGCTATTGAACATAATGTTGACATTATTGGTTTAAGCGGACTAATTACGCCTTCGCTTGACGAAATGGTGTATCTGGCCAAAGAATTAGACAAACAAGGAATTAAAATTCCGATTATGATTGGTGGAGCAACCACTTCGCGTGCGCATACTGCCGTGAAAATTGCGCCTCAATATAGAGAAACTGTAATTCACGTAAACGATGCTTCGCGTGCCGTTACGGTTGCAGGAAATCTATTAGATCATAACCGAAAAATATATGCAAGTGATATTCGTGCTGACTATGATGCGTTTAGAGAAACGTTTTTGAATCGTTCGAGAGATAAAAACTTCCTGACGATCGAACAAGCACGTAAAAACAAATTACAATTGGATTGGGCTGAATACACGCCAACAAAACCAAAATTTATTGGTAAACAAATTGTTGAAGTAGAGTTAGATGTTTTGGTTCCGTATATCGACTGGACACCCTTTTTTAGAACATGGGAATTGTTTGGGAAATATCCGGCAATCTTAACGGATGAGGTTGTGGGTGAAGAAGCAACTTCGGTTTTTGCAGATGCACAGGAAATGTTGAAAGTGATTTTAGCAGAGAAAAAACTAACTGCAAAAGGTATCTACGGAATTTTCCCTGCGAATCAAATCGATGATGACGATATCGAATTGCGTGATGAAAACGGAAAAGTGTTGGAGAAATTCTTAACGCTTCGTCAGCAATCACAAAAAACAAAAGGAGCACCAAATATCGCTTTGTCTGATTTTATCTTACCAAAAGATTCAGGAATTACAGATTATATAGGAGCATTTTGTGTTACAACCGGTTTTGGTGTTGACGAATGGGCAGCCGAATTCGAAAAAGATCTGGATGATTACAATTCGATTATGGTAAAAGCATTAGCGGATCGTTTTGCTGAGGCTTTCGCGGAATATCTGCACGAAAAAGTACGTCAGGATTTCTGGGGTTATGATCCTCAAGAATCACTTTCGACAGAAGATTTGATCGAAGAAAATTACAAAGGAATTCGTCCTGCGCCAGGTTATCCCGCATGTCCGGATCACTTAGAGAAACCAACAATCTGGAAACTCTTAGATGTAGACAAGGAAATTGGAGTAACCTTAACAGAAAGTATGGCAATGTGGCCGGCATCTTCAGTTTCAGGATATTATTTCGGGAATCCAAAAAGTAAATACTTCGGACTTGGGAAAATAAAAGAAGATCAAGTAGTAGATTACGCCAAACGCAGAAGCATTTCAACAGATAAAGCCATGAAATGGCTAAACCCTAATATAGCAGATTAGCCCCCTAACCCCGAAGGGGGAAGAGAAAGGCAGAATAAAATAACACAAACCTGATGACCCCTTTCAGGAATTCCCCCTTCGGGGGTTAGGGGGCTGACTATGAAAGTAACACAACATATAGAAAACGCCAAAGGAAATACATTATTCTCATTTGAAATTATTCCGCCTCAAAAGGGGAAAAGCATTCAGGAATTATACGATAATATAGATCCGTTGATGGAGTTTAAACCACCGTTTATTGATGTAACGACTTCTCGCGAGGAGTATATTTATATAGATAAAGGCAACGGACTTTTGGACAAAAAGCTAACTCGTATGCGTCCTGGAACGCTTGGAATTTGCGCTTCTATAAAACATAAATATAACGTAGATACCGTTCCTCACGTACTTTGCGGAGGTTTTACCAAAGAAGAAACTGAATATCTTTTGGTAGATTGTAACTACTTAGGAATCGACAATATTATGGCTTTGCGTGGTGACGCTATGAAAGACGAACAATATTTTATTCCAAAAGCTGGAGGAAATGACTATGCGATTGATTTGGTAAAACAAATCAGTTTATTGAATCAGGGAAAATACCTTCACGAAGTCATGGATGCTGATAACAAAGCTGATTTTTGCATTGGGGTTGCAGGTTATCCTGAGAAACATTTAGAATCTCCATCATTACAATCAGATTTAAAAAGACTTAAAGAGAAAGTAGATGCCGGAGCTGATTATGTGGTAACACAAATGTTTTTCGACAACTCAAAATATTTCAAGTTTGTAGAAAAAGCCAGAGAAATGGGAATCACAATTCCTATTATTCCAGGAATCAAGCCAATTGCGGTTCAAAGGCATTTACAGGTTTTACCTCAAATTTTCCGTATTGATTTACCAGAAGATTTAATTCATGCTGTTGATTCATGCAAGAATAATGCAGAAATCAGACAAGTAGGAATCGAATGGGCAATCCAACAATCATTAGAATTAAAAGCTGCCGGAGTTCCTGTTTTGCACTATTATTCAATGGGGAAATCAGAGAATATTCGTCAGATTGCGAGCCATCTTTTTTAAGAGTTTTTGTGTGATATTTCCACAATATTGTCATTTCGACGAAGGAGAAATCACACTAGAAGATCGACAAAGATTGGTGATTCTAGGTACGGAGTTTCGTGTGTGATTTCTCCTTCGTCGAAATGACAAAACTTTGAGAATAACGGGATTTATTATCAATGCGGTTGCTTCGTTCCTCGCAATGACATACAGTTTGGAATTTGGTCCCGATAGCTATCGGGATTAATTGGAATTTAAAATTTTATGAAACAAGAAGAATTACAAGCAATAGCTTCTCAATTCAAGCATCCAACGGGAGAAAAGGGAATCGAAATGGCAAACATGATGAATGAAACCAACATCAACATGACGCATCATTCGATTCAGAATCTACATATAGAAGAAGCAAATACAATTCTGGAATTAGGTCACGGTAACGCTGGACACGTAGAATTCATTTTCGAACAGGCTGAAAACATTAAATATTACGGACTTGAAATGTCTGAATTAATGTTTCAGGAAGCACGCCAGATCAACAGAAATTATGTTTCTCAAAAACAAGCTTTCTTTTCGATTTATGACGGAAATCTAATTCCGTTTGAAGAAAATTTATTCAATAAAGTATTTACAGTAAACACCATTTATTTCTGGCAGGAACCTGAAAAATTGCTTTCGGAAATCTACAGGGTTTTACAGCCAAAAGGAATCTTGTGTATCACTTTTGCCGAAGAAAGTTTTATGAAACAACTTCCTTTTACTCAATTTGAATTTGAACTTTACAGCACAGAAAAAGCTGAAATTTTAATTGAGAAAACATCTTTCAAAATCATCAACAAAGAAACGCTCACAGAGAAAGTAAAAAGCAAAACCGGCGAATTGGTCGATAGGGCTTTTACAACTTTTGTTTTAGAAAAGTAGTGATCATACGAATCAAGGATCAAAGCCTTTTCTTTGTGCAGTTAGGCACTAAATGTTGGTAGAAATCATGAATTGAAATCCTTTTAATCTGTGGCAAAAAAAAAATAGTACTCTTTTTTTTTAGTAATTTAATTGATTTTTATTTTGCGTTTCTTTATTCCAAATTATAATACGATTAAATTATGGAGGTTAAAAAAATCAATTTTCTAAAAAGTTATAGTAGTGTATTATTGCTTTTAGGCGGTATCATAATAGGAAGCATTTTCGGATTAGTTTTTAAAGAAAAAGTTGCTGTTATAAAGCCTGTTGGAGATATATTTCTGAACTTACTTTTTACAGCAATTATTCCGCTTGTCTTTTTTACTATAACTTCTTCAATTGCTAATTTGGAGAAAACAGAAAAACTAGGAAGATTGTTTGTTGTAATGATTGCCGTTTTTTTAGGTACACTTCTTATTTCAGCAATCGTAATGATTATAGCTGTTTCCCTATTTCCTATTCATGAAAATATTATAATTACTAAAATCCCGTTGGAGAATATCCAATCCGGAAGTGTTGGTGATCAAATTGCCCAATTGCTTACGACCAATGATTTCTATGAATTGTTATCGCGAAAAAGTATGTTGGCACTTATTATCTTTTCATTTTTGATTGGATTTGCAACTTTGCAATCTGGAGAAAAAGGCAATACTTTCAAAAGTTTTCTGGATTCAGGAAATGAGATCATGAAACAGCTTTTGAACATGATTATGAAATTAGCACCAATTGGCCTTGGAGCTTATTTTGCTTATCAGGTTAGTTATTACGGACCACAATTATTTGGAGTTTACGCCAAGCCGTTAGGTGTTTATTATGTTGCTTGTATTTTTTACTTCTTTGTGTTTTTTAGTTTGTATGCTTTATTAGCAGGAGGTAAAAAAGCTTTTGTCGTTTTCTGGAGCAATAACATTACGCCTTCATTAACCGCAATAGGTACTTGCAGCAGCATTGCTACAATTCCGGCGAACCTCGATGCAGCTGAAAAAATGGGTATCCCAAAACATGTCCGCAATTTGGTTATTCCACTAGGGGCGCCTTTGCATAAAGACGGTTCAAGCATGTCTTCTATCTTAAAAATTACGTTTCTTTTTGCCATGTTTGGCAAAGATTTTACAGAACCTTCAACTATACTTTTAGCATTAGGAATTACGATAATTGTTTCGATTGTCGAAGGTGGAATCCCAAATGGCGGATATATTGGAGAAGTTTTAGCCATTACCGTTTACGGATTACCAATGGAACAAGCTTTGCCTGTAGCTATGATCCTTGGAACTCTCGTTGACCCAATTGCTACTTTATTAAATGCTAATGGCGATGTGATTTCTTCTATGATGGTCTCTCGGTTCTCGGAAAAAACGAAGTGGTAAAAAACTAATTATACCTCAACAATAAAAATCAGTATTAATCCGCTTAATCTGTATCATCTGTGGGCAATTTCTACAGGTGGTTTGAAGTAAGCATATATAATTTATTTAAAATGAATTCAATACTTCAACATGATCTAAATGATCTTGAAAACATACTTAATCAGGCCAAACAACAAGGATTAGATTTCCTTAATAATCTTGAAAATATTCCTACTTCAAGTAAAAATAGAATTGACCCTACTCGAAATTTAAGCGAATTAGGTTTAGGATCTTTGGCTGCTCTAGAAGAATTTAAAGAAAGATTATTGCCTTTGATAGTTGCTTCTCCTGGGCCTAGATATTTAGGATTTGTAACTGGAGGTTCAACACCAGCGTCGATTGTGGGCGATTGGCTGGCAACAGTATATGATCAAAATACGCAGGCTGTACATGCTCAGGGAGGAGTTTCGGCCTTGATAGAATTTGAAACTATAAATTTATTATTACAATTGTTAGACTTGCCAAAAACATTTTCAGGTGGTTTTGTAACAGGGGCAACAATGTCAAATTTTACTTGTTTAGGAACAGCAAGACAATGGTTTGGAGCACAATTAGGAAAAGATTTTGCAAAAAACGGAATAACTGAAACCATAAATATCCTGACTGCTACACCACATTCTTCTTCTATAAAAACATTGTCGATGTTAGGTATTGGAAGTAATAATTATACAACAATTAAAACTATTGAAGGCAATCGTGAAGCAATTGATATAGCTGATTTAGAACATAATATTCAAAATTTAAACGGAAAACCTTTTATTCTGATTTCAAGTGCCGGAACGGTTAATACTGCAGATTTTGATGATTTTGAAGCCATTGCAAAACTAAAGGAGAAATATACTTTTTGGTGGCATATTGATGCTGCTTTTGGTGGATTTGCTGCTGTTTCAAACAAATTCAAACATCTTGTCGAAGGCTGGGAAGGTGCAGATAGCATCACTATCGATTGTCATAAATGGCTCAATGTACCTTATGAAAGTGCTTTTTATCTGATTAAGGAAAAACATATGAATCTTCAAATAGAAACTTTCCAAAATTCAAATGCGCCTTATTTAGGAAATCCGTTAGAGAATTTTAATTACTTAAATGTACTGCCTGAAAATTCTCGTCGTTTACGAGCTTTGCCTGTTTGGTTTTCGTTATTAGCCTACGGAAAAGAAGGGTTTCAGGATATTGTCGAGGATAGTGCAGCATTGGCATTACATTTTGCAAATGAACTTATTGAAGAGGATAATTTTGAACTTCTGGCTCCAATTCGGCTGAATAATGTTTGTTTTACTTTGAAAGGAGATCATAATCAGCAAAATGTAAGTCAGTTTTTGACCAGTTTAAATGATAAGGGAAAAGTTTTTATGACCCCAACTGTATATCAAAATCGTAAAGGTATCAGGGCTTCTTTTGTAAACTGGCGTACGACAGAAAATGACATAAAAATTATAATAGAAGAACTCAAAGAGACTATTTTAGATTTAGACATATAAAATAGACCAAATTTTTTGAAGCCCGCTTATACTGTAAGCGGGCTTTTTTTATGTTTTTTTATCTTTTTGCATTTAGTGATGCATTGAGATTTAACTTCATTAATAATAAAAATTAAGCAAATGTTAAGTTTAATTTAATTATTTATTAAGATTGTCAATTTTTTTTACAAATATCTCTCTTTTAAAGTTAATTACTATTCTTATTTAGAATAATTAAAAATAGTTAGGAAAAACTATTCTGAGTAGCTAATTTTGTTGCAAATTTAATTTTCAAATCAAAAATTTAAATGATGCAAATAAGCAGATTATTACTCTTGATCACGATTGTCTTTACTTCGCTTCAAGGATATTCACAAAAAAATAAAGTAAACCTAACCGGAGTTGTTTTAACAAATCTTGGCAAACCTGCTGAAGGTGTTTCAGTATCGTTTAAAGGAACAACTTATGCTACGCTAACAAATAGTAAAGGGGAATATAGGATTAGTGCAGAAACAGGTGATTACATTTTATTAATTACCAATGTTGGTTTTAAAACAACAGCAGCAGCAGTTTCTTTGAAACAAGGTGGAAAACCTACTCAGAATATTACAATGGAAGAGGATATGGCCGCTTTAAGTGAAGTTGCTGTAACAGGAAAATCTAAAGTTCAGAGAGCCCGCGAACAGGCTTATAATATTACTTCGGTAGATCTGAAAAAAATCTACAATACCTCAGCCGATTTAAATCAGGTTTTGAATAAAACAACAGGAGTTCGTATTCGTGAATACGGAGGATTGGGATCTGCCTTTAATTTTTCATTAAATGGATTTTCAGGAAATCAGGTTAAATTTTTTCTGGATGGAGTGCCAATGGATAGTTATGGCTCAGCTCTTACACTGAATAATATTCCGGTAAATATGGCTGAAAGAATCGATGTTTACAAAGGGGTCGTTCCTATTGAGTTAGGTGCAGATGCTCTTGGTGGTGCAGTTAATATTGTAACCAACAAAAATGTGAATCGTTATATCGACGCATCATATAGTTATGGTTCATTTAATACGCACAGAGCTGCAATTAATACGAGGTTTTCTGGTCGCGACGGATTTATTGCCAACATTAATGCTTTCGCTAATTACTCAGACAATGATTATAAAGTAGATGTGAGTATTGTAGATAAAAACACATCGAAGTTTTTACCGGAACAAAAATACAAACACTTTCACGATGCTTATAAGTCGGGAACTATAATGGCAGAAGCAGGATTCAAGAACAGAAGTTTTGCAGATTATTTGCTTGTTGGTTTTGCTATGGCGGGTAACAAAAAAGAAATTCAGCAAGGAAGAACCATGCAAAAAGTCGTTGGACAAGCCTTTACAGATAGTAACAGTTTTATTACCTCTTTAAAATATAAAAAAGACAACCTTTTTGCAAAAGGATTATCGGTAAATATTAATTCGACTTACGCTTTAGTAAACAGTCGTTCTATAGATACTTCTTCCCGGGTTTATGACTGGACAGGAAATTATGTCTACAGACAATTTGCAGGAACAAATGATAAAGGAGAATTAGGAAATAAAACAATGTACGTCTACGATGAAGAAAATGCACAAGTAAATACAAACCTGAAATACCAATTAAATGACCAGCATTCTCTGGCAATAAATTATTCCTATTTGGGATATAAGCGTAAAGCAACGAATGAGTATTTAACAATAGTTGATCTTGGCGAGCCAACAATTAATAAAAACATTTTAGGATTAGGCTACAATTTTAGTGGTTTAGACAATCGATTAGCGATTACGGCTTTTGGAAAAATGTTTGGTTTAACTACTGAAATGATTGCTAATAATGTAACTCAATCTACTTCATCGACAAATTATGGTTACGGATCTACAGCAGCTTATCGTTTATCAGACAAATTTCAGATAAAAGGATCTTATGAACATGCTTATCGTTTGCCGTCGGCTGTAGAGATGTTGGGAGATGGGTTGACCGTAAACAGTAATATAGGATTAAAACCTGAAAGTAGTGATAATGCTAATTTAGGTTTGGCATTTTTGACTCAGAAAAACAAGAATCAGTTTAGTGCAGAAACGAGTTTAATCTATAGAGAAGCAAAAGATTTTATCAGAGAAAAACAAGACGGAGACAGAACGGTTTATGAAAATCTTCAAAATGTACAAATTACAGGTATTGATGGAGTTTTAAGATATGGATATAAAGATTTAGTGACTTTTGAAGTAAATGGTACCTACCAAAAAAGTCTGAACAAAAACAAGTACAAAACAGGAACAAATAGTCCTGATGCTCTTTATGACGCGCAGTTACCAAACGTTCCAATCTTCTACGGAAATGCAGATTTGACTTTTAATTTTAAAAATATCAAGTACAAAGACGATAGGCTTTCTCTTAATGTGAGTGCCAATTATATAGATGCATTTTACCTGACCTGGCCGGTATTAGGTTCATTGGAAACTAAAAGAGCAATTCCTGAACAATTTACAGAAAACGCGATGGTGTCTTATTCTTTTTTAAATGGGAAATACAATCTGGCTTTTGAGTGCAGAAATATTACAGACGTAAAAGTGTACGACTATTTTAAAGTTCAAAAACCAGGACGTGCTTTCTCTGTTAAGTTCAGATACTTTCTTCAGTAATTAAATTTTAATAATAACCCTTAATACATATAATGATGTTTACAAACAAATTTCAAAAATGCTTTGCGTTGGCAATATTAGCATTAACTACTTTTTCTTGTAGCAGTGATGATAATGCAACAAAAGAAGAACCAACTACAACTAATTCTAAATATATTGCTTCATATTGGCTAGACGATTACACTCAGTACATCTTAGATTTTAATTCTATAGATAAGTTAATGACCGGAGAAATCAGTGCAAAAGGTGTGGGAATTGAGCAAGGAGGAAGTTGTTTTCCTGCAAATAATACTTTTTTTGCCTTAAGTACAGAAGATGAAGGATCAGTTTCATTTCATCTTAATAGCGCAGGAAAATTGGTGCAGGGCGGTAAACTTGCTTTCGAATCCTCATATGCTGTTGGGTATACTGATGACAAAAAAATGATCAATATTGGAGCAACCTGGGATGGTAGTTCATCTGATTATGAATTGATGATTTACAATCCAAATACAATTTCTATAGATGCTCGTAAGTTTAATGATTTTGTAGTATCTCCTGAAAATAAAAAAGTGTTATACTGGCCAACAGGAGCTGCGGTTTCAGGAGATAAGCTTTTTGTTCCGGTATATATCAAGGATGTTACGGACGGGACAAATAAAATTTTATCATCTGACGCTACAGTACGAGTTTACAAATATCCTTCTTTAGAATATGTAACTACAATAAAAGACGCCAGAACAAATGCAATTGGGCTTTATTATACCAATACAGGAATTGTTCAGACAGAGTCAGGAGACATCTATACTTTTTCTTCTAATGCGAACGCAGGTGGTTATCCGCCAACAGCTGTTTCTTCTGGAGTTTTACGTATCAAAAAAGGAGATGCTAAGTTTGATCCGGGTTACTTTTTTGATATTGAATCAAGTACTCTAAAAGGAAAAGTTCTTGCTGCATACCCATTAGGAGGAGAAAAAGTTTTTATTTCTTATATTCCTAATTCTGTTGATACTAAAGATACTTATTACAGTTTCTTAAGTACACAAACAATCTTTAAATCTGCAATTCTTGATCTGGCAGCAAAAACAATCATACCAGTTACAGATTTACCTGATCACGGTGGAGATGAATTTTTTGGGTTAGGAAGTATGTATGTAGAAAACGGAAAAGCATACAAAAGTTTTGTAACAGGTAAAGAAGCTCGTGTTTATCAAATAGATATTGCAACTGGTACAGCAAAAGCCGGAGCACTTATCAAAGAAGGTCTTTACTTGCCTGCAATTGCTAAACTTACTTTCTAAGTAACTATATTTTTTATGGCTTGAGGTATTATTTAATTAATGCCCAAGCCATTTTTTTTAATTTTTGTTGCCTGTCTAAAAAGCATTACTTTCCAAAATTACAATTACAATGAATATTTTTAAAAGTCGTACCAGTAAACCACCTAATAAAGGAAAATCCCGTTTTAGTAAAATTAATGCCTGGCTGCATTTGTGGCTAGGATTAGCGTCAGGAATAATCGTGGTCATTATGGGAATTACCGGTTGTGTCTTGGTTTTCGAACACGAGATCAAAGAATTGACATCGCCGTATTTAAGTGTCGAAGCCCAAAGTCCGGATAAATTATTGCCACCTTCAAAAATCTATGCAGCTGTTCATAAAGCATTACCCAATAAAGAAATTCATGGAGTTTGGTATAATGGTTTAGATAAATCAATTAAGGTCGATATAGAATCGGATTCGTTGATTTATGTAAATCCGTATAACGGCAAAATTACCGGAATGGTGGATCATGAAGATTTCTTTCATATTATGGATGAAGGGCATCGCAATCTTTGGCTGGAGCGCAATATAGGATCACAAATTACAGCCTGGGCAACTTTTATTTTCTTCTTTTTATTGATAAGCGGCTTGATACTTTGGTTTCCTAAAAAGTGGAACAAAACCACCAGAAATACTAGTTTTAAAATAAAATGGGATGCGAAGTTCAAACGTCTGAACTATGATTTGCATAATGTTATGGGATTTTATACGCTGATCTTAGCAATGCTTATTGCTTTTACAGGAATGTTGATGAGTTTTCATTGGCTAAGAGAAAGCACGTACTGGATCAGTGGTGGCTGGGCAGACGAAAAAGAGAAAAAGGAGCAAGTCATTGCCGTTAAAAAAGATACTTTATCCCGGCAACAATTAGATAAATTGGCTGCTGCTGATTTTATATGGAAAAAAGTTCGAACAGAAATTGCTACAGAGAATAAGGAAGCCGTAATCATTCATTTTCCGGATGATCCTCAAGAAGATATTTATGCCTGTACAGATATGAATAAAGGCGTTTGGAGAGATTTATACTTTGATGCTAAAACACTCGAGCTACTCCCAAAGTCTCATAAATATATTGGAGATGAACGTTTCTCAAATTGGTTAATGCGTTCTAATTACAGCCTACATATTGGTGCGATAGGAGGATGGCCAACAAAGATTATTTATTTTGCGGCTAGTTTAATTTGTGCCAGTTTGCCTATTACGGGTTTTTATATCTGGTGGGGCAGAAAGAAAAAGCAGAAACCCAGAGTTTAATTTGGGATCTATTTTACTTGTTATTGTTAGTTAGTTTAAAAGTCTTTTGTGAGAAGTAATCTTCTTCAAAAGACTTTTTTGGGTTTAAAAAGTAAAGGGGAAAGTATCAATTCAAAACTAATATGATTGTCAGACTCAGCGAAGTCCCACATGCTGCATCACTTTGCGGGACTTCGACTTCGCTCAGTCTGACAATATTGTGTATAAACCAATAACATAAAAACAGTGTAAACCCATTTAAATCCGTGTCATCCGCGGCCCATGTTCACTAACATGGGTTAAATTTATTAAAACAGAAAGAGCCTGCTAACTACAACAGGCTCTATTCCATCAAAAAAAAAACAAAAACAAGGGGAAACTAAAGATTCAAAATATTAGATTCTATAAGTAAAGGCTATTGTTGCAATACGATTATCAAGATCATATCTTTTATCGATGCTTGTTTGTGCAATAACCGAATTGATATGGAAATTATTAGTGTTAAAAATGTCAGTAATATTAAGTTTGATGTTGCCTTTTTTAGCTAGTACTTGTTTTGAGATCCCGATACTGAAATCAAAAAATGGATCTCTTTGATAAATACCAAGATTTGATTTTGATTGGTACTGCGCGTTTGCTTCGGCTTTCCAGCTTTCTGTGATTGTAAAGGAGTTTTGCACGCTAAGATTCAAAGTAACAATTGGTTCAATTTTGTCTGTATTAACCACATTGCCCATAAATTTATTTTCGAAAATATTGAAAAGTGTATTTACAGACCACCATTTATAAATTTCGGCAGTATTGGTGATGTTAACTCCGTAATTATACGATTTGTCAACATTTATTTGAGAAGTTACCGTAGTATTGTTATCCGGATTATAGACATAGACCTCAGTAAATATATCTTTGGTCTTGCTGAAATACAACGACGCCATAAAGGCACTTTTCCAGGCATAGCCAATTTCTGCCGAATGTGTGATCTCAGGAACTAAATTTGGATTTCCCTGAGAGTAGTTAAACGAATCATCATAAAAACGAAACGGGTTCAGATCGAACTGGCTTGGTCTGTTGATTCTTTTGCTGTAGGAAGCATGCATCGAATGATTGCTGCTCAATTCATACTTCATAGAAACACTCGGAAACCATTTTAGATAATCGTCCTTATGTTCTTCATTCAGCGTTTTTTGTAAAATATTTATCGCAGTATATTCAGAACGTAAACCAGCCTGAATATTGAACTTTTCCATTTGGTATTTATAATTGGCATAAGCCGCATAAATTTGTTCCTTATATTCAAAATGATTGGTCGAATTAAGGTCAACAATCCATTGGTTGTTGTCATTGTATTCGTAAACAGATGGATTGTCATTGTTCTTTACGCTGGCTTTAAAACCCCATTCAACAGATTGTTTTTCGTTAAGCGGATTTGTAAAATCAACTTTTCCTGTAAAAACTTTTAATTGAGACGGAATAAAACCTCTCCTGTCATTAATATTATTTGTGCTTAGAGGATCTATATTCTTTGCACTCTGAAACTGATTCGATCTGAATTTTGAAGTTTCATATTCAAAATCAAAAGACATATTTTTTCCCTCGGTATTAAATTTATGAACTCCGGAAAAAGCATATGTATAATCATTCCATTTCTCTTTGCTGTCATTATAAGTCGCGGCATCAAATTGTACCTGATCCATAGCATTTATTAAAGTATTTCTACCATTGGCAATATTTTGATAGCGTCCCAATTTTGCATCAACATAAAATTCTAAATTGGTTTTAGCAAAAACTTCATAAGTAGTTCCTATTTTAAAATTGTTAGAAGTCAGTGGCTCATCCGTAGTTGAAGTTTGATGATTATTTGTCAAAAGCGTTTGACGGGTTGCATCAGTATATTGATTCTGGTTGAATTCTTTGCGTTCTTCTTCACCCCTAAAAGTATAGCTGTAGTTTCCGTAAACGCCAAATTTATCTTTATTGTAGCTTAAGTTGGCACCGGAGTTGGTTCTGTTTTTTCTGCCTCTTCCGTAATTGGTAAAAACAGTTCCTTTAAGCCCGCCCGCATTTGGTTTCTTTAAAATAATATTGATAATTCCGGCTTTTCCCGTTGCATCATATTTAGAAGACGGATTCGTAATTACCTCGATTTGTTTGATGTTTGATGAGGTTGTTGATTTTAAATAATTAGCAAGTTCCTTTTGCGAAAGCTGCGTCAATTTGCCGTTGATCATTACGCCAACACCTTGTTGTCCGCGAATCGATAATTCGCCATCCTGAGAGACTACAATGCCCGGAGCACGGGATAAAACATCTAATGCTGTTCCGCCTTCAGACACAATGCTATTTTCTACATTAAAAACCAATCGATCTGATTTTTGAGTATATAAAACTTTCTTTTTTGTAATTACAATCTCGTCTAATGCATTAATCGAAGTTTCGACAATACTATCAGTTTCTTTTTCTGTCTGCGAGTAACCGTAGACCGAAAAGGCAAGCATAAGAGATGTTATAAAATTCTTCATGATATGTGGATTTGTTTTTGGAGTAAGGGTTTTAATGTGATTTTAAATAGAAAAGAATCAATACAATCGTCAAGGTTTTAAATAGAATCTCTACTTTAAAACAATTTGTTCCAGTTTATCAGAAAATATTTTTCGAACATGTGCCAGGCCTTTAAATAGCTTATGAAATTTGATTTTGATAAGGCTGAGTATAGAGAACATTAGAGTGGTATTTTTGAAGTTTCAGTTTTCAAATATAACACTATTTATATTAAGTCTAAATAAATATAGTTAAAATTTACAACGAAAAACCTAAATAGTTGATAATTAAGGATTCGTGATATGGCGAAAAAAGAATAAATTGTAGACAAACAGTGTAATTGGGGCGAAAACCCTAAGAAAATAAGGTGCTGAGGTTTTAAGGAAAAGGAGGGATACTAAACAATATTTAACACAAAAAGCCAATTCTTTTAAATAAAAAGAATTGGCTTTTGATGTAAACTGAGACCGTAAACTGAGACCGTAAACTGAGACCGTAAACTGAGACCGTAAACTGAGACCGTAAACTGAGACCGTAAACTGAAAACTTACTTAGTAATTTCTCTAAAAACAGCTTCCAGATTTTTATTTTTCTGATTGAGTTGTAATGTTTTTAAGCCATTTGCATTTGCAAAGTCAAAAATTGCAGGACGCATATCTTTTTCGGCAACAAATGTCAATTCCCAAGTCATATCGTGGATATTTTTGTATGAAGTAATGTTTTCCAGCCTTGCTAACAGTTGTTCTTCGATCTGATAATCAAATTCTACTTCGATTACTTGTTCTTTGTTTTCAGATACCAAATGATCCAGTTTTTTATCGGCAACAATTTGTCCTTTGTCAATAATAATGACACGATCGCAAATCGCTTCGACTTCCTGCATAATATGAGTAGATAAAAAAACCGTTTTATCTTTTCCCACGTTTTTAATTACATTTCGAATTTCCATTAACTGATTCGGGTCGAGCCCAGTAGTTGGCTCATCCAGGATCAAAACATCAGGATTATGCAATAAAGCATTGGCAAGTCCCACACGCTGGCGATATCCTTTAGACAATTGCCCTATTTTTTTATGACTTTCGGCTGACAGTCCTGTCAGTTCAATAACTTCTTCGATTCTTAATTTAGGAACCTTATAAACATCGGCATTAAAAGCCAAATACTCACGAACATACAAATCAAGATACAACGGATTATGTTCCGGTAAATAGCCAATAGAACGTTGAACCGCCTTGGTATCCGTCATGACATCATGACCATTTACAAGGGCCGAGCCGCCATCTGCAAGTAAATACGTAGTCAAAATTTTCATCAGGGTAGATTTTCCTGCTCCGTTTGGACCAAGAAATCCAACAATTTCGCCTTTTTGAATCGAGAACGAAATCGAATTTAGTGCTTTCTGAGTTCCGTAACTTTTTGATATGTTGTTTACTTCTATCGACATGACTTTTTATTTGCTACAAAAGTAAACAGAAATAGTTTTGATTACTAAATTTTGTCTTTCAAAGAATTGAATTTAAAATTGAATTCTCAGTAAACAGTGGCATCTTTATTGTTAAAGGACTATTAAAATTAATAAATATCACAATGAAAAAAATGTTAGTCGTTCTTGCATTGGCTATGGTAAGCTTTGCAAATGCTCAAAAAGGGTCTATTTTAGTAATGGGAAGTATTGAGTACAATTCTCAAAATGTATCAAATTCAGGTTCTGAAACTAAAGCGAATTCTTTTGGTTTTGCTCCTAAAGTAGGATACCAATTTCACCAAAACTGGACTGCAGGTATCGAGGCAGGTGTTGGAACTACAAAAAGAGAATTTGGTAATACGGAGAACAAAGTAAATAATTTCTCATTAGGTGGTTTTTTACGTTATTCTATGCCTTTAAATCAAACTTTTTCTGCTTATGCTGATTTAGGAGTTGGTTACCAAGACAGAAAAATAACGAATACTGTTGGGAATACTTCTACTATTAATAAAGGAGACGGATTTTATGTTGGAGTTACGCCGGCAATTTTCATCAATGTTAATAAAGGATTTGGTTTAAACTTCAATATTGGAGGTTTAGGTTATAATAACTTAAATTATGACGGAAATAACGGAAACGGAGATAACGTTAAAAACTTTAATTTCACTTTCGGAAAAGCATTTTCTGTAGGGATTTCAAAGAATTTCTAAGTTTTAGAAATATATTTCAATTTCGAAAAAGCATCCGCCGCGGCGGATGCTTTTTTTGTTTTAAACTATTTTGTATACAGAAGTTAAGTCATTGTTTTTGACTTGTTTCGTTGAGGGTGATTGTTTTAACAAATTGTTAATAAATGTGTTGCAGTTCGATACTGGTATTTTAGTTGTTGTGTTTAAGTAAAATTTAAACACATATTACATATGAAAAAAATGCTACTTATTCTTGCATTGGCTATGTTTAGCTTTGCAAATGCCCAAAAGGGAACTGTTTTAGTGGGCGGAAATATTGGTTATTCCTCTGAAAATATTGATCAGGAAGTCGAGAGCAGAAAATCAAATTTATTTAGTTTTTCTCCAAAAGTGGGTTATCAGTTTCATGATAACTGGACAGTTGGTGTTGAATTTGGATTGTCTTCATCAAAATCTTCACTTTCTTTACTAAATAATAATTTAGGAGAATCAGAATCAAAATTTAATACTTTAAAAGTGGGAGCATTTTTGCGTTATACCATTCCTTTGAGTGAAACTTTTTCAGTATTTGCCGATTTGGGAGTTGGTTTCCAGAATCAAAAAGACAAAAGTTATAATACTGGGGCGCTTGTTTCAACTAGTAAAGCAGACGGTATATATGCCGGAATAACTCCGTCTCTTTTTATTAATATGAAAAAAGGTTTTGGCCTAAACTTTAGTATTGGTGGTTTAGGGTATGAAACATTAAGCTTTGATACTAGTGATACTAATGTTCGCACATTCTATTTCAATTTTGGAAAAACAGTTAATATTGGAGTTTCTAAAAACTTCTAGTATTAGCTAGATATTCTATTGCAAAAAAGCATCCGCCGCCGCGGATGCTTTTTTTGTTGTGTGCCCAGCATGGGCGATAACTCTAGGGTGTAAGTCCCGAACACGCCTTTACAGTGGGAAGTGTTAGCTGAATGCAAGGGTGTCC